>JAJPZM010000124.1 GCA_021204335.1 Parabacteroides sp.
CTTTGGACTTTAGTCCCATCTCTTGCAGAGTACATCGTTTGATTATTAAAAGAAATGTGGCTGAAGCCAAAACAAGGGAATAGCATTTACCCCGTCAGCTGAAGCAGACGGCAAAGAAACCTGTAACGGAGCTGGTTAATATGTAATAAGGCAGTCTTATTTTTAACTATTTACCCACAAAGATAGCAATCCTTCCTCATAATCTGTTCGGAAAGAGGTTAAAACCAGCACCTTTCAAAAAGGTGTCGAATTCGACACCTTCTCTCTACCCTCTGTTTTTCCGGTAAGTGGCGGGGTTGATACCGGTTTGTGACTTAAAGACCCGGTAGAAGGTTTGGCGGGTGGAGAATCCGGCATCGAAAGCGATGGCTTCGAGCGAACGAGAGTCGTTTGCCGGGTCGGAAAGCAGAAGGATGGCCTGGCGGACACGGCATTCGTTGACAAAAGAGGAGAAGGGCTTGCCGTAGACGACATTGACGGCTTTCGAGATCAGGTTGCGGTGGATGCCCAGGCGTTGCGAAAGGCTCTCGAGGTCGAGGGCCGGATCGAGGTAAACCTGTTCTTCCTCAAACAGGCGGTTTATGCTTTCCATCAATGCCCTATCGATGCTATCAACCTCGGCGATGGGCATAACGGCCGGTTTGTTTTCCGCCCATTCGCGGCTGCGGGCGGCGAGTTTCCGGTAGGCTTGGTGCTTTTTGCGGTAAAGGACAGATATAATGATCAGGGCGACCAGGATGATTCCTGCCGTTATCCCCATGATAATCGACACATGCTGAAAAGTTTTGAGTTACAATTCCTTGCGGGCACTCTCCGACTCGAACAACTCCTGTTTGGCACGAAGCATCACGAGGGCACTATATTTTCATCCTCCCGCCGGTTGGCAACGGTCGTCGAATCCATATAGGCGAGCGAACGCTCCTGGTCACCGACGCGGGCATAGTAGCGCGCCATCACCGGATAAAGGTCGCACGAACGGTAAGACATCACCCAGGGCCACTGTTCGATATGATAAAGGGCACTGTCGATCATCGCCTTGCAACGCACCGGGTCGCCCATTTCCAGATAGCATTCCGCCAGTCCGACATAGATACCCGAGGTGAAGCTATGGTCGTTATCCTTCAGCGAGAAAGGCAAAGCGCCTTTATGCAGTTCCAACGCTTCGCGGTAACGGCCGAGCTTCCGGTAGTTGGTCGCCAGGTTGCTGAGGGCGATGCAGTCGTGCATGGGTTGTAGCTGTACCCGGTCTTTGCTTTCCAGGATGGAGCGGAAGTAATAGTCAGAACTGTCCAGCTCACCGATCTCCCGGTAATAGACACCCAGCACATTGCGCGCCTGCAAATTATAGAAACTGTAGTACCGGGGAGCGACATCGTTCAGCAAAGCCGCTTTCAGGTAAGGAATAGCTTGCTCGTAATCGCGGAAATCGAAGTATACCCGTCCCAGCATGTACCAGGCTTTCTTCCTGTCCCGATAATCGGCATCGGTGATCACTTTCAGTCGTTTGGCGATACGTCCGGCACAGAGGAAAGCGGCGTGGAACTGTTCTTTTTCGTAGAGTTTGCGGAACACATAGATGAGTGCCCTCATTTCCATGGCAGGATCATTGCGTGCAACTGATTTGTCGGCGAGGGCGTAGAAAGCGCTTACCTTACGGGCAAACATGTCCAAGGTGCTTTCCGGAAGGGCGATGGCTTCGCCATATTCCAGTTCGCGTTGCAGCACGCTTCCTCCGATACGTTTCATCGATTCGCGCATCTTGCGGGATTCTTCGCGACGGGCGTTTTCATCCGCGATAGCGTCGAGGTCTTCATAATAATGTTGCATCAGGTCTTCCACCGCTTCATACCCGCCCCCGGCACAATGGGAGAAAAGGGTATCGCGCTGGGGGACTTTGATCTCGCCGTATCCGGGAAGGTAAATGCTGTCGGTGGCGCGGGCCTGCATCTCCGGTATATAGCGCAGATCCGAGTTGAAATCGCGCTGCGGCAACGTATCACTCCTCTCCATAGCTCCGAGAGCCAGAGAAAGGAGTAAGCCGAGAGTAATTAATATTTTGACCGTTTTGCTTGTATGCATTTCACCCGAAGATTGTTTTTCTTGAGATCGACAAGACGCAAATATAGGTTTTTAATCCGGTATAGCAATACGGATGAATTAGAAAAACGGTATTTACAACGAACAGAAAAACGAAACGAAGAACGGCACCGTGAAATCGACCAATATACCGTGGAAGATAGAAACGAATACCATATCTTTCCCCGAGTAACGGGTAATAATGGGTAATGTTGTATCCATCGTGGTAGCACCTCCTGCACAAATCGGAGCCAGACGTCCGAAATACTTCACAAACAGCGGGGCACCCAGCAACGCGAATATTTCACGGATAATATTAGCCATCAGCGCAATAGTACCTAATTCCGTAGCCATCTGCACACCTAGCGAAGCTTCTTTCAACTCTGTTATCAGGATAGACGACAACGAATAATAAGCAAATCCGCTACCGACAGCCAGACAGTCGAACACGCTCCATTTGGTTATCACCAGACTGATCAGGGCAGAAGCCGTAAGTGTCCCGATAATCGTAGCCAAGGGCACCAGCAGCAACTTCGGACGGATACTGCATAATATATCTTTCAGCTTCTTATCGCTTCCGATGCTCAACCCTACCTGGAACATCAGCAGATAAAGTACATACATCGTGATATCATTCTCCACTATTACTTCCGGCAAATAACCGCTCCATCCCAGGATGCACCCGAGTGCAAAGAAAGCGACAACAATCAGACTCCCTTTCATTCTCTCCTCCTTTCTTTAAAGAAAAAGCGATACACACCCCAGGCAGCCAGGACGCTTTCGGTCGTTCCCGCCAGAGCGAGCAGGAAAGCCTGTCCACCCAATGTCGTCAGGTTACTTACAATAGCTTCGTTCGCTCCCACCGAGATACCCAGCAGGAACAATAAAAGTAAAATCGTATAGGAAATAGGCTTACCTATTTTTTGCAAAAGCTCCACTTTACGCAACAGGTATCCTATGGCTATACCGCCGAACATAACTCCGATTACCGTAAACATAATTATAATTTTCCGGCAAAGGTAACAGAAAGAGCCTTGCAGTACAAATCCGCAAGGCTCCAACCTCTATTTATACGATCTACATCGTATCTACTCCCATCGGTTTTCTCATTTGAATATATTAAACACAGCAATTTTCGGGCATAAAAGAAGAAGTGAGCAGAAGGACTATCAGAAGAATAACAATAATGACCACCAACACCGTAAACGAATAGAAAAGACGAAGATGCCGGCGTTTCTTCTCCCTGTTGATCCGTTGGAGCACCTTCAAATCGAACTCCTTTCCCAAAGGGGGCAATATTTCGGCATCCGGAGTCCGGAACCATGCCTTATAGGGACACAGTTCGGGCGGCAACGTTTCAGCTGAGAAGAAGTGACGCAACTCCCGTTCTTCTTCGATGGTGGTGGCACATTCCCAGTATTTGTCTAACAATGATGTAATACGGTTGTAATCCATATCTTTTATTCAAACAATGTTACCTGACAACGAAACTTTCTGTCCGTATCTTCCTTAAATTGACTGTTTCCAGCGCCATATTACGTGCGACCATCAGGCAGTAAGAAGGAAGGTCTTCTATAACGATCCATGCCGACCGTTCGTTCCAAACTTTCAGCATTACGTCCTGAACGATCTGTTCGGAACGCTCCGCATCTCCGGTGATCCTGAAAGCGACACGCAACAGGTTATCCTTCAAAGGCAATATCCTTGTTATGAATTCGTCTGTTCTCATCTCTGCTATATAAGACGAACGACCACGGTAAAAGGTTGCAGTTTTTTACCTCTTTTTTTTATCGGAATAGATGAAAGATATCGCTATATAGTTCTTTTTCATTATATTTGTGGCAGTACTAATAACAGCTGAAATCCGCATATTCAAACTAAATCAATAAATAAACAGTGAAAAAGACAATCTTATTCTTACAGGCTGCTGTCCTTTGCCTGCTGGTAGGGTGTAAACCGGCTACCGAGAGTGGCTTACTCAGCGACGAAATCAAGTATGTAGATCCGTTCATCGGAACCGGGTTTCATGGACATACCTTCCCCGGCGCCACTCGCCCGTTTGCGATGGTGCAGGTCAGTCCCGATACGCATATCATGGGCTGGGACGCCAGTAGCGGCTATCATTATGACGACCGCGAGATCTACGGATTCAGCCACACGCACCTTTCCGGTACCGGTATCGGTGACCTGGGCGATGTAGCCCTGCTGCCCTTCTCCGGCGGCGATTCGATCAAACCGGTCGGGCTTTTCAATAAAGATACGGAGAAAGCGACTCCGGGTTATTATGCCGTACGCCTGGATAACTTCGGCGTAAATGTAGAATTAACCAGCACCGATAAAGTCGGTTTCCATAAATATACCTACGATAACCCCAAAGACCGCCGCGTTATGCTCGACCTGGGACATGTGCTGCAACCGAACTGGGGACATAAGCTGGTGGATAACAGCTACCTGTTTGTAAACGACTCGACGGTGGAAGGAACGGTGCGTACCCAGGGATGGGCGCATTTCCATTCGGTATCTTACCGGATCACCTTCTCCGAACCGATCGAAACGATTTACCAGTACATCGGCGGCGAACTGCGTAAGGACTCATTATTCCTGCGCCTTAATACGGCAGAGGATTTGAAGTTCCATTACAAATTCGCAGAAAAGGCTGAACCTTTATACGTAAAAGTGGCGCTTTCGATGGTCGACACAGACGGTGCAGAAAAGAATCTGGAAGCGGAACTTCCCGGATGGGATTTCGAAGCAACCCGCATCAAGTCTGCTGAAATCTGGAATGATGCGCTGAACGCCATCGAAATTCAAAGTTCCGATCCTACGGTGATGGTGAATTTCTATACGGCTCTTTATCATACGATGATCGCTCCGTTCGCCTATCAGGATGTAGACGGTCGTTATCTGGGTATGGATAAAAAGGTGCACAAAGCAGAACCGGGTTATACGAATTATTCCGTATTCTCTTTGTGGGATACTTTCCGCGCCCTTCATCCGCTGATGACGATCATCAATCCGGATCTGGCAGCCGATTGGGGAAAAGTATTGGTACAGGGTTATAAAGAAGGCGGCATCTTGCCGAAGTGGCCGCTGGCATCAAGCTATACAGGTTGTATGGTAGGTTATCCGGCTGTATCTGTCCTGGCAGACCTGGTTTGCAAAGACCTGGCAGACGGCGATATGAAAACATGGGCGGAAGCCGGTGCACGTTCTTCTGTTTATCGCGAAGACCTGGCTGAGAAGTTCAAAGGAACACGCGAACTGGATCTGATCACCCGTCATCCGTACTTCAAAGAGAAACTAGGTTTCGTTCCTGCCGACTCTGTTCCCGAATCTGTATCCTGGGGCTTGGAAATAGCTTACGAAGACTGGTGTATCTCGCAGATTGCAGCCAAAGCAGGTCTCGACTCGCTGGCTCAGACATACGCTGCCAAAGGTGAATATTATAAACGTTATTTAGACCCGGAAACAAAGATGATGCGTCCGATTATGGCGGACGGTTCGTTCCGTACTCCGTTCAATCCGCGTTATTCCGCCCACATGAGAAGCGATTATACCGAAGGAAATGCCTTCCAGTGGAGTTTCTTCGCACCGCACGATATGGACAACTTCATTGCGACGATCGGTGGCAAGAAGGAGCTGGAAACGCGCCTGGATACCCTGTTCACCACTTCATCGCAGGTGGACGGCGAACATGCTTCCGGCGACATTACCGGTCTGATCGGCCAGTACGCTCATGGAAACGAACCGAGCCATCACATGGCTTACCTGTATAACTGGACAGACTCTCCGTGGAAAGGACAGGAACGTCTGGATTATATCATGCGTGAGTTCTATACCAATCAGCCGGACGGTATCATCGGAAACGAGGATTGCGGACAGATGTCGGCATGGTACGTAATGAGTGCTTTAGGATTTTACCAGGTGGCTCCGGGTATTCCGGTTTACACATTGGGCCGTCCGATGGTCGATCGTGCCTTCATTCACGTAAAAGGTGGCATATTCGAGATTCTGGTGAAGAACAACAGTCCCGAAAACAAATATATCAAGGAAGTGACGTTGAATGGAAAAGTACTCGATACTCCGTTCTTCTCGCATGCCGATCTGGCAAAAGGCGGCAAACTGGTATTCGAAATGACCAATACACATCAATAAAAAGAAAGTTATGTTACTAACGACAACAAACAACATCGAAGGGAAAAAGATCGCCCAATATTATGGGATCGTTTCCGGTGAAACAATTATCGGCGCAAACGTATTCAAAGATTTCTTCGCAGGAATACGCGATATAGTAGGCGGACGCGCAGGTTCATACGAAAGTGTATTGCGTGAAGCCAAAGAGACAGCCTTGCAGGAAATGAGCGAACACGCTGCACACATGGGTGCCAACGCCGTTATAGCCGTTGATCTAGATTATGAAACAGTAGGTGGTAGCGGAAGTATGCTGATGGTTACTGCTGCCGGAACAGCGGTACGATACGAATAAAGATTACAGAGATGGGGGTATTAAAAGCCCCCATCTTTTTTACTATTCCCCTAGAATCCTTTTGACATGGTTCTTTAGGATATGAAAAGCCGGAGCTGCCATTGAACCATGATCATATCCGTCCAATTCATAGATATAAGTTTCTTTATGTCCGGCAACCTTCATCATCCGCCAGAAATAGGCATTCTCCTCATAACGTCCCAACATTTCCATTTCACGATCGCCCGAAACGATAATCAAAGGAGACGCATCGGGACGCACGTAATAAAGCGGAGCATATTCGTCGATGCTGGGTTGGGTTTCTTTCATTCCTAATGACTCCCTGTAAGCGAAATGGCTGATCGCATGCCCGCTGAAAGGTATTAAAGCAGCAATAGAATTAGCATCCACCCCGTAAGCCTGCAGCCATTTCTTATCCAGACCGATCATATTCGTCAGATAACCGCCTGCAGAATGTCCGGAGACAAATATACGCTGCCGGCTACCGCCATACTTTTCTATTGTTTTGAAAGTCCAAGCTACCGCTGCAGCTGCATCATCGATACAATCCTTAATCGTGCACTTAGGCAATAAACGATAATTGACGGCAACGACGGCCAGTCCACAGTTCTTCAATTCTTCCGGGATAAATTTGCTACCGCCGGATAAACCGCCCCCATGAAACCAGACAACAGTACCGAAGTCTTTGCTGTTTTCAGGATAATAAATATCCAGTTTACAACGTTCCAGCCCATAAGGATCACCTGTAGTCCGATAAGGAATATCTTTTTCAACTGTGTAAGTTATGTCCTTCTGAGCAGAAAGAACAGAGGAGATAAAAAGAAAAACAAATAAGATATAAGACTTGATCATAAAGCATTGATTTTTGAACAAAGATAAAGGATTTATTTAAAACAAAAAAAGGAACCAATCTTTCGACTGATTCCTTTTCTATTGTTTTGAGCTATTCA
>JAJPZM010000258.1 GCA_021204335.1 Parabacteroides sp.
TACCGAAATAAACAATAGCTAAAGGGGCTATCCACTTTTTGGACAGTCCCTTCGTCATTGTCATTCCGCCCCTTTCTTGCTTAGGAGGGTCAACTGGTCGGGACGGTCGGGAAACCAATAGGCGTCACTGTCAAGATACACGCATCTATCACCGTTCCAAGGCTTCCTGAAAGCCAATACCTCTTGAGGGCCGAATACTACTCCATAATCGTTTGTAAATGCTACCATGTCGCCTACGGCCAAATCGTCCTCCGTATTCATGGCTTCGGAAAGGCGATTGTAAAACTCCATGCCTTCGGCTTCACGTTCAGCTTTCCAGCGTAAAAATTCCTCTTTGTGACTTCTGCTCGTGCTTATCGGCGATAATTCCGAGGGCCAAACCTCCGCTTCCGAAGTACCGGACGAAATCAGAATAATGCTGTCGTCTTCCATGTTTTCCGGCATATCAACTACTTGGTAGACTCCATCGGACAAACCGTGGTCCGGGTCGTGCCAATAAAGCCAATTTCCAGTTTTGATAAAATCATATTTTCCCATTGTCTTGTAAGTTATTAATTGTTTATTTCCCTTTTTTCGATTCCTTTCCTCCGGAACCACTTCGGGTTTTTATGGTGCTTTCCGGGGCTGGCAATGAAGCCCTTTCCGGCGTTTTTTCTTGCCAATTACGCTTCGCAAAGAAGGAAGAATTTGCAAGAAATGCACTTCAAAACGACGGAACCAGGCGCGACAACCTACATTTGCACCGATAAAAACCTATGCGGAGACGGAACAGGAAACGGCAAGGATAGGGAAACGAAAGCGGATAGAAAGGAAAAACGGTTCGATGTAAAAAGAGAGCTTCAATGATACCATCGATGTCGCTCCGGAAAATCGGAAGATTGATACCTAAAAGAGCGTCGGCAGGCAAGCTATCCGCATTCAATTACAAGAGGAATGGCTATCAAATGACAAGTTCCGGTCAGGTCATTTTACTGATTTTTTGTACTTTTGCACCATGAAACGAACTTTAAAAGAAAATGGCGGACTGCCTGCTTCCCTGTTGTGGACGCTGGCGATACTGGCAGGTGTATCTGTCGCCAACCTATACTATAACCAACCCCTGCTGAATGTCATGAGTACGGATTTGCAAGTACCGGCAATCCAAACCAACCGTATAGCCATGCTATCCCAAATCGGCTATGCCGTCGGGCTGCTCTTCATCATTCCGCTTGCCGACCTTTACCAGCGCAAGAGAATTATTCTTGTCAGTTACTCGCTGTTGATAGCAGCTCTGCTGACAACAGCCATTTCTTCTAATATCCATATCATTCTGGCAGCATCCTTTGTCACGGGGGTATGTTCCATGGTACCGCAAATTTTCATACCGATTGCCTCGCAATTTTCAGAACCTGCCAACAAAGGCCGTAACGTCGGCATCGTCCTTTCCGGTCTGCTCACCGGTATTCTTGCCTCCCGTGTCATCAGTGGTTTCGTCGGAGAAATATGGGGGTGGCGGGCCATGTACTACATTGCTGCGGGGCTTATGTCTGTTTCCGCCATTGCCGTCATTAAAATCATGCCGGACATCAGCCCCAATTTCAGAGGAAAATACAGCGAACTCATGACTTCACTGCTTTCGCTTTTGCGCACCTATCCCCAGGCAAGCATTTATTCCGTCCGTACAGGTTTATGTTTCGGGACTTTCCTCGCCTTGTGGTCCTGCCTCGCTTTCAAAATGGGAGAAGCGCCCTTCTACGCCAACAGCAATATCATCGGTATGCTCGGCTTGTGTGGTGTCATCGGAGCCATGCTTGCATCCGTCATCGGGAAATACATCAAGCGGGTCGGCGTGCGCCGTTTCAATATCATCGGCTGCCTGCTCATATTCGCCGCATGGGCTTCCCTCTACTGGGGACAAAATTCCTATGTCACGATCATTGCGGGCATCATTCTCATAGACATTGGCATGCAATGCGTTCAGCTAAGCAATCAGACATCCATATTCGAACTTTGCCCATCGGCTTCCAACCGAATGAATACCATTTTCATGACGACCTATTTTGTCGGAGGCTCTCTTGGGACTTTCCTCGCAGGCTTCGGTTGGGAACATTTCGGTTGGGCAGGAGTTGCCGCTATCGGCTGCCTGTTCACATTCTTATCTCTGGTGATAACCCTGATTTACCGCAGGGAATAGTAACCGGTAAAGTAGACGGTTCATGCCGCTATAAAGGGAGTGAAGGGTAAAAGAGGAAGCAAAGCGTAGCCGTAAAAAGGTATTCGGGCGGTGGCGGGGCATTCAGGCGGCTGTGGCTATAAAAGGACGAAGGCGAGCGGTGAATACAAAGGAGATAGCGCACCGACTGTATTTATTGGTGTGCCATCTGTTCTGTCAATCGTCGGAAACCAATGCTTTCAAGACTCGGAGCGAATGGTACACATGACCGGGACAAAGAGCTGGGTCATAACGTCCTTCCATATCGTCCGGCAATTCCGGGTATTCGGTGGCGACCTCCTCCAACCAATGTTTTTCTTCTTCCGCATAATAGCATTTGACGACGGTACGCAGAGCCGTCTTCAACGGATTCCCCGAATAAACCTTATTCGTCGGAACGCTCCCGTTCAGTGTTTCCTGCATCTGTATTTCGTCGGCAGAAAGGAAGATTATGGCGCAGGGTTCTTCCTGCGCTTTTCTCCTTTCAGCAATCACTTCGGCCAAGCAAGCGGTCAGCATATCCACTTTTTCTTCCTTATCCATACTGCTGCCTGTTTCAATAAGCATCATACCCGAAAAGTTCGATGTTCGCTTTTTTGGAAAATTTGCGGGTTATGCTGATAAAGTAACGACAGGTTCAGCATAGCCATAGGATATTCCACAAAACCGCTCCTGCGCTTGTAGCCGGAATCGGTCGCCAATCCGTTTTTGACAAGAAAGTCCAGCGCATCCGGGTAATTGTTCACGTCGATAAAGGTACGGTCCGGCAGGCCGAGCGCATCCATTTCCTCCAGATTGACGGAAAGCACGATATATTCGTCTTCATCTTCCACCATTGCCAAGATGAGTGCCAACCAGCCATTGTGATAAAACCGAGGTACGAGGTAATAATGTCCGCCTCCGAACTCGTATTCCTTATGAACGAAAGATTTGTCCGGCTCTACGATTTCAAAATTATCTTCACCGGCAGTAAAGGCCATCATAGGGTTGCTGACGTCCACATAGGTGGCGTCATTTGCCTTGTAACACAAATACTCTTTGTTTTCCGAACGAACGATTGCAAATTGAATTTCCATACTTCTTGAATATTATTGATTAAACATTGTTTTGTTTTTTTCCCTTTCTTCGGAAGCCTTTCGGCTTCTCCCGTCGGGGTTTGATTTTTTACGTGCATTAAAGATTGCCTTTTAGGGAGAAACAGGCAAGGAATTTGGGCGGAATTTTATAGTTGCGGTATGAGCGTCCGCGAAATATGGATGATTGAAAATCGGGAAAGCCACTGGAAAATTGCGTTCAAATAGCGACAGCGGTACTTGAATGTTCCTCCAAGGCAATACCTTTGCACAGGAAAAAAACAAGCTCCGACGGGCAGTAGCCTTGTGCGAGACAGTCGGCTATAAGGGGGATGTAAAAGGGAACGGAGCGATAAAAAAGGAGGAGCTGCCGACGGCAGCGTTAAAAAGGACAGCCGCAGGAGCGGCTGCCTCTCTGTAGCGTTGCGCTATTTCTGTCCGGTCTTGCTATCCAGCTTGTCTTTCCGGTTTACCGGGGTTGAAACAAACTGTCGTGGCAAAAGTACGTGCCTGCGTTGCATTGCACAGTCCAGCTTCGGGCATTGTTGCACCGTTGTAATGTTTGCAGTTCTTGCACTTCATTATTATCTCTTTTGATAGGTTAGAAATCGGTAGGACGGATTTCTCCGTCCTACTCTTGAATTACTGTCATGCGGCGACCTCTTCCGTTTGAAGCTGTGCTTCGGGTTGTGCGTCTCCGGTCTCGGCGGCTTCTTCGGGTTTCGTCTGCCGTTCCTTTGCCAATAAGGCGGCTTTGCGTTCCTCGATACGCTTATGGCGTTTCTCATACACCTCATTATATTCACTTTCAATTCCGGCGAGCGTGTCGGGCATGTGCTTACGGGCAAAATCGAGCAAGAGGGTGGCGGCGGCGTTATTGCCGTATGCTCCTTTGAAGTTGTCTATCAAGAAATCCCTGCGGATAATGGCTTTCTGCTTGGCCGTGAGGTTGGCGATGATGTCCATTTTTTCTTCGTCCGTAAGGTGGTGGTAGGCTTCTTTCTCCCCGATGCCGAATGCCCCGAAGTGTTCCCTGCGGAGAGAGGACAGCAGGAAGAAATAAATCATCTTGTCCTCGTCCTGCGTGAATTTGCTTTCGGACATATCGACGTCTAAAATCTGTTTCTTAGCGTCTGCAACGGTTTTCTCAAAAACTATTTCCTTGTTGCGCTCGTCCTGCTTCTCCAGTTTCTCTACTGGGGAGAGTGTTTTTTCGGTCGCCACGTCCGCATTGGCGGCGGCGCTTGCCATGTAGCAAAGCACAATTTCTTTCTGCTCGATACGGATATAAAACATGAGTTCGCCCGTGTCAATTCGTTCATGGATTGACTTGCATTTTTCCATGCAGTTGCTGAAATCCTGCTCGTACTCCTTGTATGCCTGCTCGTATTCCTCGGTGGTGTCGTATTCTTCCTTTTCGGGAGCTACCGGCGTTTCGGGGTATGCCGTGGCATAGGTCTTGAGATGCTCGACCTCGTACCCCATAGCGGTAAGACGTTCCACCGCAACCATGTTATAGTTGAAATCTTGGTAGCATAGCGACACGGAGGGGTATTGCTCCACGAACTGCACGGCTTTTTCCACGAGATAGGAAGCGTTCATCTCGGCCAGACAACTCCGGTTGGCACAATTTCCGCAACCACCCTCACAGAACAACATCATGTTGTTGGTATTGTGGGGGCATGAGGCGCATAGGGTCTTGTCGAATGCGTAGCGGCTAAGGTCTGTCGTGAAATCCCGTTCGATAAACTTTGCAACCTCGGCGGCTTTCAGTCCCCGCCAACTGTTGTAAGAACCTGCTTTCAAATGCTTCTCGTACACCTCTTTCTGAATATCCGTACCATATCGGCAAATTTCGCTCGCTACGCTGATTGTGATTTCGTCCTTTTCCAGAAGTTCAACGATTTCGGGTATCAGAGAAACGAATTTCAGACGGGTACGGATATAGTTCTCGTTCTTGCCGAACTGCACGGCCAACGACTGCACGTCGTGGCGACCGCTCTCCATGAGCTTTTGGTAGGCGGTGGCTTCCTCTACGGGGGTAACGTCCTTGCGTTGCAGGTTCTCCGTCACGGCCATTTCGGCGGCGGTCTCGTTCGAAACGTTCAAGATGACTGCGGCTATTTCTTCCATGCCTGCCATGAGGGAGGCACGATACCTGCGTTCCCCAAAGACAATCTCGAAGCGGTCGGTGTCCGCAATGGGGCGTACACCAATGGGTTGCAATACTCCCTGCTGACGAATATTCTCGGCCAGTTCAGCAAGGCTTACCTCGTCAAAGTGCTTACGTGGGTTATAACTGCTCGGCTGAATGTTTGCCAATGCTACCGATACGATGTTGTTCTCTGCTACTGATTGAATGTTCGCTGTTTCCATAATTCATAAATTTTAATTTGTTATTAATTGATTGTTTGATTACTGCCGTTTTTATCGGGTGGTGTCATACTCGTATATCTGCGGATTATCGTACCCCTCGAACGATAGCCGGAACGTGTCGAAGTCCTTCCTGCCTGCCAGTCTGACGGTATCTTTCTTTCCGATGAAATAGGGTTCAGATATTATCCGAAACGGTGCGCCGAGCGTTACCCTATCTGCCAACGTGCAAACTTTGTCGGGTTGTTCGGGCATGATATAACCCAGTGCGTACTCGTTGTAAACTACCAATTTGATTTTATCCATGTCACTGTCAATTTTGAGTTGTTTTTTTTCTTTCCCTCTTTTCGGTTCCTTTCTCTGCCTGAACCGCTTTGGGGTTTTACGGATGCGGTACACGGCTGTCGGTACAGCTTCATATGACGGCTTTTCCTGTCAATTACTCTTTCGTAGAAAGGAAGAATTTGCAGGAAATGCACTTCAAGCCGCCGTATCAAGCGCGACAGCAGACCTTTGCATCTGATAAAACACAACGGTGACGGCAGAGAATGAAGCCGGGAAACGGTAAAGGAATCGGTAGAAAGGAATATGCCTGCCAGGGTTAGAAAGGGTATAAAACGGGCAACGTATCTGCGTCTGCAGACCGATAAAAAGGAAAAGATGGTAAGACTATAAAGGTGTAATGCGCCCTATGGAAACAGCGGGCGGGTAGAAAAGGACGCATGGCTACCGTCTCCGGGGTGAGGAGACGTGGCAGCCATGCCTGTTTACTGTTCGTTCTTTTCCAGATACTCTTTCATCGCCTCGTTCACAATGTCTCTAAGCGACATGTTCTTCTTGATGGCGAGAAATTTTATGCGGGTATAAATGCTCTTGTTGATGACGAAGTTGCAATGAACGGCCATCTCTTTCTCCGTGGAGGCAGCTACCGACTGTTTTCCACCGGTAGATTTTTTCGTGGGCGACAGCAACCCGTCCAGTCCGCCTTTCATGCTGTCTTTCAGTAAATCGCTCTTGTTCATATCGGGTTATTTTAATTTCAGTATCTCTTGCGCCAGAGCCATGTAATCCTTGGCCCCGTTGCTGTTCTTGCTGTACTCGAAGATGTTCTTGCCCTTTATGGGAGCTTCGGCCAGAGATGCGTTGTCCCGTATGACTATCTTGAACACCTTTTCGCAGAATGAATCCTTGACGAGTTCGGCCACGCTCTTGTTCAGCGTCTTGCGTTTGTCGAACTGGGTAATGACAATGCCGCCGATAGCGAGTTTCGGGTTCAAGCGTTCTTGGACAGTGGCAATCACGTTCATGATCTTGGCCATGCCGCGCATGGCGAGGGACTGTGCCTGTACCGGAATAATCAGGTAGTCCGCGGCGGTAAGGGCGTTCAACGTCAGTAATCCCAGCGAGGGCGGGCAGTCGATAAGGATATAATCGAATTTCCGGTTATCGAGCAACTTGGCAATCAGCCCGTTCAATATCAGTTCCCGTCCCGGTTCGTTGATGAGTTCGGCCTCGGCCGCCGAGAGGTCGAGACAGGACGGTACGACGGTAACACCACTTGAAGTTTCTATCAGCGGCAAGGGGTATTTACCTTTCATCGCCCCGTACACTGTCTGCTCCTCCTCAATGGAGAGACCGAAAGATTCCGTGAGATTCGCTTGACCGTCCATGTCGATAGCCAGTACGCGTTTTTTTCTTCTGCTGCAAGGCCGCAGCCAGGTTGATAGTGGTAGTCATCTTTCCGACCCCGCCCTTATGGTTCAAAATCGCAATTATTTTGTCATCGCTTTACTCTTTTATTCTACTTGCAAATATAATACTAATTTTCGTAAATACTAAAATTAGTATTTACTATTTCACTATAAAG
>JAJPZM010000492.1 GCA_021204335.1 Parabacteroides sp.
CGCCAATATAAATCTTTGATTAACTATTCATAAACTAAAACAACATGGATAACGCTATTTTTAGATTTCCTAAGCCTATTAATGAGCCGGTAAAATCGTATGCTCCCGGTTCCAGTGAAAAAGCAGCATTAAAAAAGACATTGGCTCAACTATCCAATGAAGAGTGGGATATCCCATTGATTATTGGTGGTAAAGAAGTTCGTACGGGTAATACCGGTAAGGTTGTTATGCCTCACGACCATCATCATGTGTTGGCAACTTACCATAAGGCCGGTGAGAAAGAAGTGCAGATGGCTATCGATGCTGCCATGAAGGCGCATAAGGAATGGTCGGAACTGCCTTGGGTGGAACGTGCTTCGGTTATGTTAAGGGTGGCTGAGCTTTTTGCTACGAAATATCGTTATCTGTTGAATGCGTCGGTGATGCTGGGACAAAGCAAGAACCCGTTCCAGGCTGAAATCGATGCTCCCTGCGAGTTGATCGACTTCCTGCGTTTCAGCACATTCTATGCCAGCCAGGTATATGCCGACCAGCCTTATTCCGAAACCGGCATCCTGAACCGTATGGAATATCGCGCTTTGGAAGGCTTCGTGTTCTCGTTGACACCGTTCAACTTCACCTCTATTGCCTGCAACCTGAATATGGCTCCTGCCATGATGGGTAATACGGCTGTATGGAAACCTTCTACAACGGCTATCCATTCCAATTATTTGTTGATGAAAGTATTCCAGGAAGCAGGACTTCCCGACGGTGTTGTCAATTTCATTCCCGGACAGGGCAGTGTGATCGGCAAGGTGGTTACGAACAGCCGCGATCTGGCAGGTTTCCATTTCACCGGTTCTACTTCTACATTCAATACCTTATGGCGTCAGATGGGTGAGAACCTCGGACACTATAAATCTTATCCGAAAATCGTAGGTGAAACAGGTGGAAAGAACTTTATCTTCGTTCATCCGTCGGCTCCGACTCTTGAAGTGGCTACTGCTATCGTTCGCGGTGCGTTCGAATATCAGGGACAGAAATGTTCTGCCGGTTCGCGTGCTTATATCCCTGCTTCTTTGTGGAAAGAAATAAAAGAAATGGTAGGCGATATGCTGAAAGAGATCAAGATGGGGGATGTGCAGGACTTCACCAACTTTATCAATGCCGTGATCGATGAGGCTTCGTTCGATAACATCATGAGCTATATCAATTATGCTAAACAATCGCCGGATGCAGAGATCGTATTTGGTGGCAATGGCGACAAATCGGTGGGGTACTTTGTTGAACCGACGGTGATCCAGACTACCGACCCGATGTTCAAGAGCATGGTGGAAGAAATCTTCGGCCCGGTTATCACGATTTATGTATACGATGATAACAAGTACAAAGAAATATTGGAACTGTGTGACGCTTCTTCTCCGTATGCCCTGACCGGTTCTATCTTCGCCCGCGACCGTTATGCAATCAATGTGGCGTTCAATAAACTGCGTTATTCTGCCGGTAACTTCTATATCAACGACAAACCGACAGGCGCCGTTATCGCGCAGCAGCCGTTCGGCGGTTCGAGAGCTTCCGGTACCAACGATAAGGCAGGCGGCCCGTTGAACCTGATCCGCTGGACTAATCCTCGTTGTATCAAAGAGGCATTGGTTCCGCCTACTTCTTACGGTTATCCGTTCTTAGGGGAAAAATAATCTATCAAAGGGTGTGTCGGAAACGACGCATCCTTTTACCTATAAAAATCAGATACGATGTTAGACTTTAATAATACCGAGATTGCGTTTTCATCTAAATCGCAGTCAGAATTGAAAAACGCTTATTTACTGTTCAATACAATAAAATACCCGTGGTTGGTGAAATGTGCCAGCGTAGCCAGTAATATTGCTTTAAAGATCCATTTCCCTTTGGCATGGGCTGTAAAACCTACTTTATACAAACAGTTTGTCGGTGGCGAGACATTGCAGGACTGTACGAAGGCTATCGACCATCTGCGCAAGTTCAGCGTCCGTTCCACACTCGACTTTTCCGCCGAGGGTGAACAAACTCCCGAAGGTATCCAGGCCACATTTGAAGAAACGCTGCGCTCGATCGATTTTGCCAAAGGCAACGATAACCTGGCATACGCCGTATTCAAACCTTCCACCATTACGACCGATGAACTGCTTGCCAAAGCTTCTGAAAAACGGGGCGAACTGACTATAGAAGAAGTAAAGGCTTTCCGCGAATTTAAAGAACGCTTTATGGCTTTCTGCCAGCGTGCTTACGACAATGATGTCCGCCTGATCGTCGATGCCGAAGATTACTGTTTCCAGGATGCTTTGGACGAACTGACCGACGAAGCGATGCGGAAATTCAATAAAAAACGGGCGATCGTATTTGCCACTTTGCAGATGTATCGCCACGATCGTATGCCTTACCTGCGCCGTATTCTGGATGATGCCAAGGAGAAAGGGTATATTGCCGGCGTTAAGTTTGTGCGTGGCGCTTATATGGAAGCGGAACGTGCGCGTGCTGCCGCTCTGGGTTACCCGGATCCGATCTGTAAAGACAAAAAGGCAACTGACGAGAACTTTGATGCGGCCGTCCGTTTCACGATGGATCACCTGGATCATTTTGAAATATTCATGGGAACGCACAACGAGGAAAGTAATTATAAACTGGCTAAGTTGATCGATGAAAAAGGAATTGCCCGCAACGATTCCCGCATCTTCTTTGCCCAGTTACTGGGAATGAGCGATAATATCTCGTTCAATCTGGCGAATGAAGGATATAATGTAACCAAGTATGTGCCTTACGCTGCCGTTCGCGACGTATTGCCTTACCTGATCCGTCGTGCCGAGGAAAATACTTCCGTAGCCGGACAGACCAGTCGCGAATTGAAAATGTTGCAGTCCGAAATGAACCGTCGTAAAATGGCTAAGAAATAAGAGTAGTCATTGTAAAAGTTATAAATGGCACCTGGATGATATGGTATCGTTCAGGTGCCTTTTGATATAATATGAAGTAACAATCTGTAATCGAAAATAAAAGATGAAGAATTTTATTGCTGCCGGCCTGTTGCTGGCTTGTGCATTTTCTGCGACTGATGCCGGAGCGCAGGAAAAAGACGAGTATGTATTTACCCCGGTAAAAGAGTTGAAAATTACTCCGGTGAAGAATCAGAACCGGACGGGTACCTGTTGGGCTTTCTCGACCGTCGGTTTCCTGGAAGCTGAATTGCTGCGTATGGGAAAAGGTGAATATGATCTCTCTGAAATGTTTATAGTAAACCATTCTTATAAAGATAAGGCTGATAAATTTGTCCGTTTGCATGGTTGTCTGAATTTCGGGCAGGGTAGTTCGACAGGCGATGCTATCTATGTTACCAAACAGTATGGCGCGGTTCCCGAGTCGGTGATGAGTGGCTTGCAATATGGTGAAGATCAGCATGTACATGGTGAACTGGAAAGCCTGGCAATCTCGTATGTAAATACAGTGGTCAAGAATCCGAACGGAAAGTTGTCTACTGCCTGGAAAGAAGGTTTCGACGGTATTGTCGATGCTTATCTGGGTGCCGTTCCGGAGAAGTTTACTTATAATGGAAAGGAATATACTCCGGAAAGTTTCGGTAAGGAACTGGGCCTGAATATGGATAATTACGTCTCTTTGACCTCTTATACACATCATCCTTTCTATACGGCTTTCCCTGTCGAAGTGGAGGATAACTGGCGTTGGGAGTCTGCCTACAACCTGCCGCTGGACGAATTGATGCAGGTCGTGGATAATTCGATTAATACAGGCTATACAATTGTATGGGGAGCAGATGTCAGTGAAAAAGGATTTACACGTAACGGTATTGCTGTTGCCGCCGATGTGGCTTCTCTCGAAACATTAGGTTCCGACCAGGACAAATGGGTCGGCCTGAGCAAATCGGAAAAAGAGGAGGAGATCAAAAAGATGATCGAAAAACCGGGCTGCAAGGAATTGACCATTACCCAGGAAATGCGCCAGAAAGACTTTGACAACTACCAGACTACCGACGATCATGGCATGCTGATCTACGGTATTGCCAAAGACCAGAACGGCAAAAAGTTCTATATGATAAAGAATTCCTGGGGCACCGACAACAAATACAAAGGCACCTGGTACGTCTCAGAACCCTATGTAGCCTACAAGACAATGGATATTCTTGTTCATAAAGATGCTATTCCCCAGGCTATCAAAGCGAAATTAGGATTGAAGTAATTCATCTGCAAGAAATGACATAAGATCAGCGGCAGCGCAGAAAACACAGACTAAATATTTGTTTGTGTTTTCTGCGCTTCCCTTTTAGTCATGCAATTGATAAATGACGAACGGATCATCATAGTAATAGGCTGTAAGCACTAACCGGTCTGTCTTTTCATCAATAGTCGTATATACGGAGAAATCGCTCAGCTTATATTTCTTTACCGGATTTCCGTTCCGATCATATTTTTCTATATACATATAATAGTTTTGTTTGTTGTTTTCGGTGGATACGACGTATGGGGTTCTGCCTGAATAAGTAATATATACATAGTCGCGTGTCGGAATAGCCTGCATATAATGGGTGACATTGGCATCCATCCCGTCTGCCATTCTTAAGGTCCCGTCATCAAAACTCTTTTGCTGGAAGTTGAGCGTTCGGATGCTTTTACCTTCCATATCCATGAATTTTATTACTTTAAAATATTTGTAGGCGTATACCATCCTGTTTCGCCGGGTATTAACTGCCATCGAACCGGTATAGGCAAACGGTGATTTCCTGTTTTTATTCAGGGTCAGATTAACTATTTCGTCTATCCGGGCAGAGTCGCCATCCATTTCTACCCCGAAAATACCTTTGCCGGGCTTGCTTTTATATACGTACATATATTTATTGGACCGATGTTTGTGAAGTCATCTACTCCGTAGCCTTTTTTTTCTGACCGGCATATATATTATGTAGATAAACCGGGTTTAGGTCGCGCCCTAAGGCATATACATTTCCGTTCGATCCTTCCAATAGATAGGCCAGGTTTTCGGAGTCATGCGAGGGAGATATAAGTGGAACGAGAAACTCATCCGGACCTTTTCCCTCTTTCCCTATTGTTTGTATGTAAGTAAGTTCCAGATAACGGAAGGCATAAAACGGAGCAGAATAGCTTTTCATCAACAGAAAACTGTCGCGAATAAACATGAAAGGTTCTTTGGGTTTAAATATGAAAGTATCTATGTCTGTAATGTGTGTACCTTGCAGTTCAACAACCTCTCCAAAAGGGTCCTGCTCCTTGAGAAAGACTTCGCCTTCTTCCAAAGGGGAGAGTTCTACGATTGTTTCTACGGCAGCAATACTGTCAGTGTTTGGTACTTCAATAGTTTCTGTTGTGGCTTTATTGCCGCTGCAAGCATTCAGACCGGCACAGAGCAGGGAGCAGAATAATAGTTTCTTCATATTCCTTGTGTTCAATAAGTATCTCAAAGATAGTGAAAAGATTTACTTGTATCTGCTTGTAACCTTTTTTTTACACAGTAATCCCCATCTTCTTCATCAGGAAGCAAGCATTCATATTCTGTGCGATGCCTTCGCGAAGTTGATAGGAGAAAGTAAGTTCCTCGTTTGTTATATCTGCTTCGAAACGATAATTCTTGATCTGGTTGGGGAACTCTTTTTCCAGTTCCCCTAACGCCAGGTCGTGGGTGGCAATGATGCCGCATGCCTGGTAGGCTACCAATTGTTTCATCAGGGCAAGCGAGCCTTTTTGCTTGTCGATCGAGTTGGTTCCCTTCAGGATTTCATCCAGGATAATAAATAGCTGTTCGCCCTGTTGCAGGCGGTCGATAATCATTTTCAACCGCTTCAGCTCGGCAAAGAAATAAGATTCGTTGCTCACGAGCGAGTCGGACGTACGCAGGCTGGTAACCATTTTAGCCGGATATACCACCAATGAATCGGCAAAGACCGGTGCGCCGATACAAGCCAGCAGATAATTCACTCCGACCGTACGCAGGTAAGTGCTCTTTCCTGCCATATTCGCTCCCGTAATAATCAGGAACCAGGGAGATTTCTCGATCGAAATGTCATTCCGTACACAGGCTTCGCGACGGAGTAGGGGATGACCTAATGCCTTGCCGCTCATCTTGAAATAAGAATCGGCTATTTCCGGGTAGATATAATCGGGATGATTGAACGCGAAACCTCCCAGGGAATTGTAAGCGTCAAATTTCGCCAGCGCGTCAAACCATCGGGGGATATCTTCCGCATGTGTCTGTATCCAGCGTTCCAGGCGGATCGCCGTTCGCGTATCCCGTAGGGTTAATATGTTCAGAATAACTCCTATAAAACTAATCCGTTGATCCAATGCTCCAATACATTTGGATAACTTTTTTAGTGCATTCGACGCCGTGCCGTCTGCCTCATTAAATTGACTGCTGATTTCCGCCAGTTCTGCCGATTTGAAAACATCTCCTTCTATGCTTTTGATTAATGAAGAATAGGTAAAAAGAATTTTCTCCATCTTATTTACCGAGTTATGCAGGTCTGTAATCTGTTTGGCACGAAGATAGGCTACCAGAAAAGAAACGGCAAAGAAGATTCCGGGTACAGAAGATCCGATTGCTCCCATAGAGACACCGATAATTAACACAAGCCATATTGCAGGGATAATCCAGATAAGTCCTTTCCAGAGCAGACTGGTCGTAAAGACCGGCTTATGGTGAGTCAGCGATATTAATGTCCGGATGTCTCCCTTTTCTCCCGGTTGCAGCTTGCCGGTCACGTAAAAATGTTGCCTGAGCTGGGTGAGCGTACTCAATTCCCAGACAGCTTCCTGGCGTTTGAGAATATCTTCCTTGTCGGTGAGCGGTTGTGTAAACCAGTCGGCAAGCCTTTCTTTTCCTATCAAGGTGATTGTCCGGTTGATCGATTGAAAAATAGAGCGGTTGCCGAACAGATCGAGATCGAGGCTGAAAGAATGGTCGGCCGAACTTTTTTTAGGTGCTCCGTCGAAAGCACTGAAATCGTAATCGAGTCCTTTCAGTTCGTTTTCGCATAAGGCGACAAGCGTCTCGGCATACGTCTTTTTCGATGACAGGAAAGTATGATAAATCATCAGTGCTACAAACGGTATGATAAACGAAACCACTGCTCCGGTCAGCACCATCCAGCCTTCTGCCTTCAGCATCCATATTGCTGCGATGAGGGCGATAACCAGTGCAAGCCGGATTGTCCCCATCAGATGAATTTTCTTCCTTAAACTATTTGTCCGGCGTGTATAAGCTGTAATTGTATCCTTGTAATATTGATATACTTTTTCCATGCTCGCAAAGGTATAAAAAATGAACATATCAGTTGATGATTGGTTATTAATAAAGGATGAATAACTGAAATGACCATTATTCAGAGAATTTGGGAGAATCTTTTGGATAGAGGTAATATTATCTTTGTCCTGTTATTGTAAGG
>JAJPZM010000486.1 GCA_021204335.1 Parabacteroides sp.
CTTTCATTTGGATCAAATGATAAAAGATTTTGTTCCGGAATTCATGAGTAAGAATTCGGTGTATGAGGTGTTGGATAAGGTAAAATAGTAAGAAAAAATATCGGAATTTTCATCTTGATTTGGGGCTATTGTGAGTGGTGTTTCTGCTTTGATA
The DNA here is from genome assembly GCA_021204335.1 of Parabacteroides sp. Classification (GTDB taxonomy): domain Bacteria; phylum Bacteroidota; class Bacteroidia; order Bacteroidales; family Tannerellaceae; genus Parabacteroides. The sequence continues at coordinate 155 of JAJPZM010000486.1, forward strand.
ACCATTATAGTTACTTTATATAATCCATTTTTAGAATATATTGCTGAAAAGCGAATGATTTTATCTGCTGAATTAGGAGATAAAAAACATGCAATTTCAATTAGAATATACGATTTTGCACAAACATCAACTATATTATTTATGAAAGGAATAGTACTTGCCGGAGGTTCTGGCACAAGACTTTACCCTATAACCAAGGGGATAAGCAAACAGTTATTACCCATCTATGACAAACCGATGGTGTATTATCCTATTTCAGTCCTGATGTTGGCAGGAATCAAGGATATACTTATTATTTCAACGCCATACGACCTACCAGGATTCCAAAGGTTATTGGGAGACGGCAGTGATTACGGTGTTCATTTCGAATATGCCGAACAGCCTTCTCCCGATGGACTGGCACAGGCATTCATAATTGGAGAGAAGTTCATCGGTGATAATTCTGCGTGTTTGGTTTTGGGAGACAATATTTTCCATGGAGCAGGTTTTAGCGGAATGTTAAAGGAAGCAGTAAGGGCAGCTGAGGAAGATAAAAAAGTAACGGTGTTTGACTATTGGGTTTCAGACCCGGAGCGTTACGGTGTTACTGAATTTGACAAAGAAGGCAATGTTTTGAGCACAGAGGAAAAGCCCAAGAAATCTAAGTCGAATTATGCCGTTGTCGGATTGTATTTCTATCCGAACAAAGTTGTAAATGTAGCAAAGAATATCAAACCGTCTGCACGTGGTGAATTGGAAATCACGACGGTCAATCAGGAGTTTCTGAAAGATAACGAATTGAAGGTACAGCTTTTGGGTCGAGGCTTTGCATGGCTTGATACAGGTACACATGATTCACTTTCAGAGGCATCAACTTTTGTTGAGGTAATTGAAAAGAGACAAGGTCTTAAAATCGCATGTCTTGAGGGAATAGCTTACAGAAAAGGCTGGATTACAGAAGAGAGAATGAGAGAAATCGCGCAGCCGATGATAAAAAACCAATACGGACAATATCTCTTAAAGGTCATTGATGAACTTAAAGAAAATTAAAATCAGTATTTGTCATGGAAGTCATCAATACAGGAATAGACGGGGTTGTCATTATCGAACCTAAGGTGTTTAGGGATGATAGAGGTTATTTTTTCGAATCGTTTTCACAAAGAGAATTTGATGAAAAGGTTCGCCCTATCAACTTTGTACAAGATAATGAAAGTATGTCGTCATACGGTGTGGTGCGTGGTCTTCATTTTCAAAAGCCACCTTACGCATAGAGTAAGTTAGTTCGTTGTGTAAAAGGTAAGGTTTTGGATGTAGCTGTTGATATTCGTAAAGGCTCTCCAACATTCGGACAACATGTGGCTGTTGAACTGACAGAAGATAACCATCGACAGTTCTTTGTTCCCAAAGGATTTGCCCATGGCTTTGCTGTACTAAGTGAGACTGCTGTATTTCAGTATAAATGTGATAACTTCTATGCCCCACAGGCAGAGGGAGGAATATCCATTCAAGATGAAGATCTTGGTATTGATTGGGGAATTCCAACGGATAAAGCTATTATAAGTGCCAAAGACTTGCATCATCCTTTGTTAAAGGATTACGATAGCCCATTTGATTTTAATGTAAACTTATACGCTGAATAATGAATATATTAGTAACCGGAGCGAACGGACAGCTTGGAAATGAGATACGTATCGTTTCTCAAAATACAGGTGATAACTATATCTTCACAGATGTAAATCAAGTAGATGGTGTTGAAACAATATTTCTTGATATTACTGATATTGATGCTGTCCGTTTGTTAGTCAACTTGAATGATATAAAATGTATCATCAATTGTGCAGCATATACGAATGTTGATGCAGCGGAAAGTAATGAACCTATGGCTGAATTGCTGAATGCCAAAGCACCTCAAAACCTTGTTGTCGTTATGAAAGAGGTTGGAGGATTGCTGGTACATGTATCGACCGATTATGTGTTCGGAAAAGAGCCGTACAATACACCCTGTAAAGAAAACCAACAAGGGACACCTATAGGTGTATATGGACAGACTAAATTACACGGCGAATAGTATATCATAGCATCAGGATGTGAATATCTGATTATACGTACGGCATGGCTTTATAGTGAGTCTGGAAAGAACTTTTGTAAGACAATGCTCAACTTAACAGCAACAAAACCACAACTTAAAGTTGTGGTTGATCAAGTAGGAACTCCTACCTATGCCTTCGATTTGGCAAAAGCAATTGTAGAGATTCTCTCACAACGGAAATATGTAGGTAATACCGGAATCTATCATTATTCGAACGAAGGAGTTTGTTCTTGGTATGATTTTACAAAGATGATAGCTGAATACAGTGGGCAGAAGAGTTGCGATATACAGCCTTGTCACAGCAGTGAGTTCCCATCACCCGTTACAAGACCATTATACTCAGTCCTTGATAAGAGTAAAATCAAGAATACATTTGGGGTACAAATTCCTTATTGGACAGACTCTTTAAAAATATGTATTAATCATTTGAAAGGATTAGAATAATATGAAAAATATTGTAATAACAGGAGGTGCCGGTTTTATCGGAAGCCATGTGGTGCGTTTATTTGTCAATAAATATCCGGAGTATCGGATTATCAATGTGGATAAACTGACCTATGCCGGCAATTTGGCGAATCTGAAGGATATAGAAGATAAGCCAAACTATAAGTTTGTAAAGATGGATATCTGTGACTTTGATGCCTTCTATCAATTAATGCAAGAGGAAGAGGTAGACGGAATTATCCATTTGGCAGCAGAGAGCCATGTAGATCGTTCTATCAAAGACCCCTTTACTTTTGCTCAGACCAATGTAATGGGAACTCTCTCATTACTTCAGGCAGCAAAGCTCTATTGGGAAAGTCAGCCTAATCCATATGTAATTCGTCATACTACAGAAGAAACGCGAGTTGCTGGAAGACCAATTTCTGGATCATATGAAGATGTAGAGTGTCGTTTTTACCACATCTCAACGGATGAAGTATATGGCGCATTGGAGATGACGCATCCGGGAGGACTAGAACCGCCGTTTACAACAAAAGCATCCAGTGGCAATCATCATGAGACATACGGAGAGGATTTCTTTGTAGAGACAACTAAATACAATCCTCACAGCCCTTATTCTGCAGGTAAGGCAAGTAGTGATCACTTTGTGAGAGCATACCACGATACCTACGGAATGCCTACCATTGTAACAAACTGCTTGAACAACTATGGCCCTTATCAATTTCCGGAGAAGTTGATACCGCTCTTCATTAATAATATCTGTCATCGTAAACCATTACCCGTGTATGGTAAAGGTGAAAATGTGCGTGATTGGTTATATGTAGAAGACCATGCAAGAGCAATTGATTTGATTTTCCATAGAGGAAAGATAGCTGAAACTTATAATATTGGTGGTTTTAATGAGTGGAAGAATATTGATATAATTAAGGTTGTAATCAATACTGTAGATCGTCTGCTCGGACGTGAAGAGGGAGAGGATATGAATCTGATTACCTACGTCACCGACCGTGCCGGACATGATATGCGCTATGCAATCGATAGTCGTAAACTGCAAGCTGAGTTAGGCTGGGAACCCTCCTTGCAATTTGAAGAGGGCATTGAAAAAACTGTTCGCTGGTACTTGGATAATCAGGAGTGGATGGATAATGTCACTTCCGGAGAATACGAGAAGTATTACGAAAATATGTATAAAGGAAGATAAACTGATTGATGGCAGAATCACTCACCAATAAGACGGTTAAAGGAGTCAGTTGGAGCTTTATTGATAGCATTTCCAGTCAGGGAATCACTTTCCTTGTAGGATTGTTGTTGGCGCGATTATTGACACCGGAAGACTATGGTTTGATAGGAATCATTGCCATCTTTATTGCTGTATTCAACAGTATTGTTGATAGTGGTTTTTCCAATGCCTTAATTCGTAAAGTTGATGCTACAGATAAGGATTACAATACCGTATTTGTTTCCAATATGGTTGTCAGTGTTGTGCTGTGCTTTATTTTATATCTCACTTCTCCTTTAGTAGCCGATTTCTTTGAACGTCCCCAGTTGGATGCTTTGCTTAAAGTAATGTCTTCTGTTGTCATTATCAATGCATTTGCCATTATCCAACGAACACTGCTTGTTAAAAGAATCGATTTCAAGACACAAACCAAAATATCTCTTATATCATCAATAGCCAGCGGTGTTGTTGGTATAGGAATGGCATTAAAAGGCATGGGTGTCTGGTTGCTTGTCGGACAACAGATATCCAGACAATTGTTAAATACTCTGTTCCTTTGGATATATGCCCATTGGTATCCGAAGTTACAATTCTCTATAGAAAGTTTTAAAGAATTATTTGGTTTTGGCTGGAAACTATTGGTCTCGGGACTGATTGACACGGTATGGAAAGAAATATATCGGGTAGTGATAGGTAAATGCTATTCTCCTGCTACTTTAGGTTTGTATACACGTGCACATTAATTTGGTACTATCAATTCTTCCAACCTGACATTAATTATTCAACGGGTAAGTTATCCCGTTCTGAGTTCAATACAGGAGGATAAGATAAGACTGAAAGCCGGATATAAGCGAATCATTAAAATATCGATGTTGTTCTCTTTTGTACTCACATTAGGTATGGCCGGATGTGCCAAATCAATGATTCAAGTGCTTATTGGCGACCAATGGTTAGGGTGTATCCCATTTCTTCAAATTCTTTGTTTCAGCTTAATGTTATATCCGCTTCACGCACTGAATCTGAATATGCTGCAGGTACAAGGTCGTTCGGATTTGTTTCTTCGCTTGGAGATAATCAAGAAATGTGTATTTGTTATCCCTTTGTTGCTTGGTATTTTTGTTGATATCTATTATATGTTGCTTGGCAGTGTCGTAACAGGGTGGTTTGCCTATTATCTGAATGCCTATTATTCCGGTCCTGCCATTGATTATTCAATAAAAGAACAGATAATAGATATACTCCCCTCTTTCGACATCGCATTAACAATGGCATCTATTGTGTATGCCATGTCATATATTCCTTTATCCCCTTATCTCTTATTTCCGATACAAATTGTTTGTGGAGCGGTAATCACCATTACACTTTGCAGACTATGTAAACTGCCGGAATATAACGAGGTGGAAGGTATCGCCTTAAGATTATTACGATTGAACAGATAACTTATTTTCATGGAAAATAAACTGATAACAGTTACTTCTCCTTTATTACCGAACTTGGAGGAGTACCAGACATTGCTGAAAGAAATTTGGGACAGCAAATGGATTACCAACAACGGTAGTTTCCACAAGCAATTGGAGAAAGAGTTGGCTGCTTATTTGAAAGTACCCTATCTCAGCCTCTTCACCAATGGTACGTTACCCCTTATTACGGCATTACAGGCTCTGCGTATTACCGGAGAGGTAATAACTACTCCCTATAGTTTTGTGGCAACTACTCATTCCTTGTGGTGGAATGGTATCAAACCGGTCTTTGTCGATATAGACCCTGCAACAGGGAATATCGATCCTGATAAGATAGAGACAGCCATAACTCCCAAGACTACCGCTATCATGCCTGTGCATGTTTATGGCAAGCCTTGTGATACACAACGCATCCAGGAGATAGTCGATAAATATGGATTGAAAATCATTTACGATGCCGCCCATGCTTTTGGAGTGGAGGTGAATGGCGAAAGCATCTTGAAAGCCGGTGATATGTCAACACTCAGTTTCCATGCAACAAAGGTTTATAACACCATTGAAGGTGGTGCGTTGGTAATGCATGACGAGCAGACAAAGAAACGTATTGACTATCTGAAGAACTTCGGCTTTGCAGGAGAAACAGAGGTGGTAGCTCCCGGTATCAATAGCAAGATGGATGAAATGCGTGCAGCCTACGGCCTATTAAATCTGAAACAGGTGGATGCTGCAATTGAAGCACGTCATCAGATGGCTATTAAATATCGAGAAGTTCTACGTTCTATAGATGGCATAACCTTTATGGACGATATGCCCGGTGTAAAACATAATTATTCCTATTTCCCCATTTTTATTGATGCTGAAAAGTATGGCATGACCCGTGATGAACTTTACTTCAAGATGAAAGAAAAGAATGTATTGGGACGCAGATATTTTTATCCGTTGATAAGTACTTTTACAACCTATCGTAGACTGGAATCATCCCAACCTGAAAATTTACCCAATGCACACAAGATGGCAGAAAGTGTGATTTGTTTGCCGATGCATCATAAATTGACTCAAGAACATGTTGAACGAATTTTAAATTCTATAATCTACTAAAATGAAATTAGGAATAATGCAACCCTATTTTATGCCATACATCGGTTATTGGCAACTGATGAAGGCTGTGGATACATATGTTATTTTTGATTATGTAAACTATATTAAACGTGGTTGGGTAAATAGAAATAATATTTTAGTAGGAGGGCAAAAGCATTTGTTTTCAATATCATTGAAAGATGCTAGTCAAAATAAGCATTTTAATGAGATAATGATAGCGGATGATTTTCAGAAATTCCTAAAAACAATTCGTTTTAATTATCAAAAAGCTCCTTATTTTGATTCCGTGATGCAACTACTTGAGCAGATAGTTTCATGTTCAGATAAGACACTTTCTGTTTTTTTAATGAATAGTTTTCAAGAGGTGTTGAATTATTTAGAGATTCAAACCAAATTAATATTGTCATCATCTGTGGATAAAGATAACTCTTTGAAGGGAAGTGATAAAATTCTTGATATCTGTAAAAGATTAGGTGCTACTACATACTACAATGCTATAGGTGGACAAGAATTGTATGACAAAGATAAATTTCAAGTAGAGGGTATAGAACTATATTTTGTGGAAACACCGATAGTGGAATATCCTCAACTTGGAAAAGAATTTATACCTTATCTTTCATTGATAGATGTGTTGATGAATAACTCAATTGAAGATGTAAATAGAATATTGGATAATTATAGACTTATATAAAAATGAAAAAAGTATTAGTTTTTGGTGCAACAGGATGTATAGGTGCATATACGACTATTGAATTATCAAAACAGTATGAGGTGATTGCGATTGGCCGTAGAATCTCGGATAATGGATTTTTGCTCAAAAAGGCATAAGGTATTATTCTGTGGATGTTACTAAGGGAGAAGATTTTGATAAAATTCAAGAAGATAATATTTATGCCGTAATACACTTAGCTGGTGTTATGCCTGCCGCTATGGAAGGTTATAATCCGCATGTATACATTGATTCTGTAATACACGGTAC
>JAJPZM010000166.1:0-3743 GCA_021204335.1 Parabacteroides sp.
CATATGATGTTCAATAAATCAACGGACATCATGCGGATAATCATAAAAATTATTACCAGCAATATGCAAAGTGACATTATTCGCAGAAATTAGGATACGACTTCGATCTTCATCTTTATTAACGTCACTTGTCACATTTTGCAGAAAATAATCTCCGGATTCAGTGATCACCTTATATCCGATATTCCCTGTCCAAGGATCTGTTTTTGTTCCACTTCCTGTTTGCCCCCCCACGCTCCGACCGGCAACATCATCGCCATAAGGCAGAGCAGGAAGCTCCAGAGGTTGAAATGTTTGTGGGAATAGGTCTGTTTCCCTACATCATTGATTGTTGTGCCGCTGGCAGAGATGTCCGGGGTCATTGAATAGTACTTCTGTTTCATATCAATACTTGTTTAGTAGTTGTTAAATCATTTTTTTATTTTCGTTGGTTCTCCCTTTTGCCTGTGGCCCGTAGGCATAGGCGCCTGCGAGGCACAGGCAGGAGCGCCTATGGAACGCAGGTAGTAGCGTCTGGGCGTTACAGGCAGGGAGCGGTTTTATTCTATAACGGGACGGTCGTCGTCGTTGTCGTTGTTCTTGGTGCCTATGTACACAGTGCGGCTGACGCTGCGCGGTGTTTTCAGCAGACGTTTGGTGCTGCCCGAATACTGGGTGGTCACTGTCAGTTCGTATTCGCCATCTTTCAGTTCGGGCGGTACGATGAAGAGCAGTTCCGACGGGTTGTTGGTGCCGAACATGTCGGGGTGACTTTCGTGACAGTGTCGTCGGAGAGGTTGCGCAGGGTAATACCCACGTTTTCGTTGTCGCCTTCGACGCGGATATATGCCCCGGTGACCCGGAAGTTGCGTCCGGGCGTCATGTGCCCGTCTTTCATGTCGTTGCTGCAATCCTTCACGCCGGTGAAGTAGATCGTATCGGGCCGTTCGCCGAGTATTTCGACTTGCGTGTTGCGTATTTCGTCGCGCAAGACGCGGTTTTGCGTGAAGTCGACGTAGATGTCGTTCTTTTCGGGGTTCCAGAGGCCATCTTCGATAATGCCTGTTGCACGTGATGTGGCATAGAAGAGGCCGGTGTTGACATTGTTGCCGTTCATCAGGAAGCGTGAAATGATGCGTTCATAGAGTGTAACTGTGTGAACCATAGTCTCTCTACGCAGGTCGGTATCTTCGTTGCGCATTTCATCGTAGATGCGTTCCTGGTCTATTGTGCCGGCAGATTTCAGGATGAGGATACGGTCGTCCGGATCTTCTATCAAGGTATTCGGAGCGAGCCATCCTTGTAATTTGTTCTTCATAATTGCTTATTTTAATGTTAAATTGTTTTAGTTTTGTCTGTAGAAGAAGCAATTTGTAAAGGCTGGAGATGGCTAGAAAAAAGGAACGTTTTTTTTAGTCATTTTATACCAGAGGGGCAGAATCAAAGCCCGGATTAGGTTTTTGACATGATATTCAGACATATAGCAAAGGAAAAGAAGAACATTTTTTTATACCGGAGGGGGCGGAAATAATGACTAAAAAAACGTTCGTTTATCTTAGTCATTTGACGATATTATGACGGAAGCAAAATTTTACGAATATATGATTTATCCGGTATAAATGTATGGTAAATAGCTAAGATAGGAACTATGGTATTATAATGGCGAAGTTTGGTCCTGTTTTCCCAGGTTGTCAGCTACTTATCTATTTTCTTTTGCATACTTTGAAGGGCTCATGCCGAACTGCTTGATGAAAGAAGACCAGAAATAGGATTGCGAACTGAAACCTACCGCTTCCGATATCTCATAGATTTTCATGTCTCCTTGAAGCAATAGTTCCGCGGCTTTCTTCAGGCGGCTGATCCGGATAAGTTCGTTGGGCGTCAGGTCGGAGATGGCGCGTATTTTGCGGTAGAGCGTCGGGCGGCTCAGATGCATCAGGTCGGCAATCATGTTGACGTCGAGGTCGGGGTTGCCGATATGCGCGTTGATAATTTCGTTCAGCTTCTCCAGGAACCCTTCGTCGGCTTTGGTATAGGCCATCGACTTCATATTGGCAATGGGCGAATTGAAATAGAACTTGCGGATCGTATCGCGGTTCGACAGCAGGTTTGAGATCTGCACCATCAGCAGGCTGGTCGAGAAAGGTTTGTCGATGTAGGCGTCGGCACCCAGTTCCAAGCCTTGCAGGCGCGATTGCAACGTGTTTTTGGCAGTGAGTAGGATCACCGGGATATGGCTGAATTCCAGATCCGTCCTGACACTTTGCAACAGGGCGAAACCGTCCATTACCGGCATCATTACGTCGCTTATGATCAGTTGGATGCTTTGCGCTTTCAACAGTTCCAATGCTTCGGAACCATTGGCGGCGAGTAAGACGTTATAATGCTCGTTGACCTCGTCGGCGATAAAGGCGCTCATCTCCTTGTTGTCTTCGACGATCAGGATGGTCGGGCGGCCTTCTTCCCGGATATAATTGATTTTTGAAGGCGCTTTCTGTGGCAATATATCTTCCTCCTCCTCGGGCGATTTGATTGTTTCGGCAGGTTTTACCGGCAGGTCGATGCGGAACATGGTTTGGTTGTTGGTGAAATCAACCAGCTCGAGCGTACCATGGTGCATCTCCGCCAGCGAACGGGCCAGCGGCAGTCCCAGGCCGGTGCCCGGTTTGTCTTCGTTTCCTTTGATGCGATAGAAAGGTTCGAATATCTTTTCTTTCATATCGTCCGGTACGGGTGCCCCGTCGTTGATGAAATCGATTGTAAAGGTTTCGCAATCGGCGGCAAGCTGCAGGCGCACCACGATGCTGCTGGCTGCATATTTAACCGCATTCGAGAACAGGTTGCTCATAATCTTCGTCAGGGCTTCGCGGTCGACGAATACGTATAACTCCTTTACGGTGAGGTCGAGGTTCAGCAAGAGGTTGTTCTCGGTAGCCATATCCTGGAAGCGTTTGGCTGTTTCGGTAAGCAGCGAGACGACTTCGGTGCGTACGAAGTTCAGCCGGTATCCTTCGATCTCCGTCTTTCTGAAATCGAGCAGCTGGTTGACCAGCGAGAGCAGGCGCGATACGTTCTTGTCCATCAGCAGCAGCGAGTTGTTTTCCTTTTCTGCGATTTTATCCGACTTCAACAGGCGTTCGAGCGGGTTCTTTATCAACGTGAGCGGCGTACGTATTTCGTGGGCGATATTGATGAAGAAGTCGATCTTTGCCTGGTAAAGCTCTTTCTCCTTTTTGCTTTCGAACATCTGCATGTTGTATGCCATCGTCTGTCTGTTTTTCTGCCGCCAATAGAAGATAAGGAAGATGGCGACAGCGAAGATAAATAAGACATACAGGAAATAGGCCGTTGTAGAAGTTCACCAGGGTGGAAGTACGGTGATGTGCAGGCGGGTGATGTTGGCTCCCCAGTTGTTGGAAAGGTTGGCGACTTTCACTTCGAATGTATAGTCTCCGGGATGCAGTTCTGTGAAGTAAACGATATTACGTTCCCCCAGCGTAATCCAGTCCTTGTCCATGTTAAGCATCCGGTAGGCGTACTGGATAGAGCTCGGTGCGATAAAGTTGAGGGAAGAAAAGTTGATGTTGAAGGTGGATTGGCCATGGTTCAAGATCACTTCTTTTACGTCGGAAGCCGAAGAACTGTTGATGATCTTGCGGGGGGCCCCCCACCCGGGGGGGGATCGGAAGAAGTGGAGCAATAGTAACATGATTATGATAAGGATCGGAAAGGCGTGAGGCGAGTCAGGGGTGTGGCACGTGAGA
>JAJPZM010000166.1:3753-7363 GCA_021204335.1 Parabacteroides sp.
CTCGCAAGCCGACGAACTGTTGATGATCTCGCGTCCCCCCCCCGACCCTTTCTGTATTTATATTTTTATGATATGTACATCCATCTTTTCGGCAGCCGGATGCACGTCGGCAGGCTTGAAGTGGATGAAACCTTTGATCGCTCCGAAATAGAGCGTGCCGTCGTCGTCTTTGAAAGCCGAATTGTAATTGAACTGGCGGGTAACCAGGCCATGGGCTTCCGTATAAGTAGTAATCTTCTCTGTTAGGGTATTGAGGCAAACCAATCCGTTGGCAGTACTGATCCACAGGCAATTGTTGTCGTCGGGCAGGATGTGGAAAGCCACGTTGCTGGGCATGCCGTTCTTAACGGTATAGTGCAGCGATTCGCCTGTCTGGAAGTCATATTTGATCACCCCTTCTACGGTGGCAAACCACATATTGCCGGATTTATCCTCGCAGGCATCGTTGATCGAATTGTGCCGCTGGGTGTTCAGTTTGTCGTATTGCGGGTACATGTCCGAGTTACTGATCGTGTTGAAATAATAACTGCGGTTAGACATGCCCAGCCAGATCTTTCCTGCCCGGTCTTCATAGAGGCAGTTGACGGCAAAGGGTGGAAACTGCGAGGCGTAGACGAAACGGTCGTTCAGGAAGTCGTAACGGAATATCCCGTCTTCCGTACCCACGAGCACTTCTCCTTCCCGCAGTACCTTGATGCAGCGGACGGTACTGTTTTTTACCGTCTGTGCGTCTTTCAGCAGGTCGTAGTGTTTGATTACTTTCCGGGTTCGTATATCCATCAGGTCGATGCCATGAATGACATGACCGATCCATAAGTTATCTCCCGATGCGGCAAGTTCCCGGATATTGGTATGCGAGAGGCTTCGCGTTCCGGGGACAGGCTGGTAGTTGGTAAAAGTGCCTGTCTTTTTCTCGAGGCAGTTCACGCCTGCATCTTCCGTACCGATCCACAGATTCCCGTAAATATCGGTGCAGATGTCGCGTATTACTTCGCCTTTTATCGAATAGGCTTCGTTCCAGGGATAATAAACGTTGAACGGGCGGAAAGGGGAGTAATAGTTTAGCCCGTTCTGGTGAAAACAAATCCAGACGCCTTCTTCCCTGTCTTCAAACAAGGCCGAGACAAAGTGGCTGGAAAGGGCGTACGGGTCTAAGGGGTCTTGCCGGATGCGTTTGCAGGTATCGTATTCCAGATCGTAGATAAACAGACCGGAGTCTGTCCCGATCCATAGCTCTGTCTTATCTTTTTCAAGGAAGCAGTTTATCAGGATGGTCAACTGGTTTTTCTCTTGGATATTCAGATCCTAATAGGTTTTCGAGAAGATATTGAATATTTTGACATCGTCGTGTTCGAATGCTACATATATATTAGCCGAGGTGGGCGACGGATAGAGCATCGACAGCTTTCGCGAAGTGGTGGCGTTGGAGTGGGCGAACAGGTCGCACGACTCGAGGCTGCCGTCTTCCGGGTTCAGCAGGGAGATAAAGCCCTCGGAGTCGCCCAGCCAGACGGAGTTGTCGGGCGTAATACAAAAAGAGGTATAGGTTTGCCCCTGGTTGCCGGCGAAGATGCGGAACTGCCCGTCGGTGATATTATATTGTATCAGCGTTCCGTCCATTAACAGCCATAACTGATTGTTCTTGTCGAACTGGAAAAGTTCGATCCCTTTGTTTTTGGTGAATGGTATGTGGTGGAATGATTCTTTGGTTTCGTTGTACTGGTATAATCCGGAGAGGGTGCCTACCCATAAATTGCCGTCCTCGTCGCAGCTCAGATGCGTGATCCAGTTGTTCCCGAGCGATTCGGCATCATCTGAATCGTTACGGAACACTTTTAATGTGTATCCGTCGAAACGGTTCAGACCGTCGCGCGTACCGATCCAGATATATCCGCTTTTATCCTGCACGCAGCAGGTCACCATATTATCGCTTAACCCGTTTTCCACCTGGTAATGGCGGAAAAGATAATTGCTTTCGTCGGCAGATACCCGGAAAAAGCAAGTCAGGAACAGTATCGATAAGATCAACTTGAGATGGCTCATATATAAGTTTGTTGTTTGACACTGCAAGATATATAAAATTGTCTTACCGGTTTCCTTTTATTGTATCATGGATTCCTAAAATTGTGTCATATTCCCCGATACTCCCATAGAATGAGATAAATACGGGAATTAATGCAACCGGATCGGACAGATCTTTCCATGAACGGGGCGTACTTTTGAGCATGGATTGAAAAACACGACAGTAAACCTTTTTATATTACTATACATGGATACACAACATTCTAATACGGGGATCGGGACAAAAGCGCAGCTTTGTTTGATGATGTTTTTGCAGTATATGCTGAGTGCGGTATGGTGGGTGCCGCTGGCGGCTTATCTTTCGCATACGCTGAAGCTGGAAGTTTACCAGGTTTCCTTAGTATTAAGTGCGATGGCTATCGGGGCGATGGCTTCTTCGTTTATCGGAGCGATTGCCGACCGTTACTTTGCCGCAGAAAAGATATTGGCAGTTTTGAATGTATTAACGGGAGTTTTCTTGCTGCTGGCTGCCCAGCAGCAGAATTTTCCCCCTCTCATGTTCTTTGTAGTCATGGCGATGCTTTGCCACATGCCGACGCAGAGCCTGACGAGTACGATTGCGATGAGCCATGCTCCGTCCGAACAGTTCCCGCGTATCCGTATGTTCGGTTCGGTGGGCTGGGTGGCTTCCGGTATTTTCAGCATCGTGGCGATTCATGTGATGGGGTTGGAGATATTCGACGAGACGAACCTGCCGATGTATTGCGGTGCCGGTGTTTGTTTCATAGCGGCTTTTGTCAATCTGACGCTTCCGCATACGCCGCCGTCGGTAGCGAAAAGTGCTAAAATATCCGTCATGGATATAACCGGTTTCAGTGCTTTCTCGTTGATGAAAGACAGAAATTACCGGGTGTTTATGATCCTTACGTTCCTTTCGATCATCCCGTTTACCCTGTATCATGTATATGGCTCGATGATCCTGGCGGACGAGCAGGTGAAGAATATTACTGTAACGATGAACTTCGGGCAGTTGGCGGAGATGCTTTTCCTGGTGGTTACTACTACGATCCTGGTGAAATCGGGTATTAAGAATACATTGATCTTCGGTATGGCAGCCATGTTGGTGCGCTACGGCGCCTTCTTTTTCGGAGCGGAAACCGGGCAGCAGTGGTTCTATTATATAGGTATTATCGTACATGGCCTGATCTTCGGTCTGTTTTATGTCGGCGGACAGGTATATACCGACAATGTCGCGCCCCGAGAGATGAAAGCGCAGGCGCAGGGATTGCTTTTCTTCCTGGTATGGGGGATCGGCTTCCTGATCGGGACGCTCTGGAACGGTTGGCTGATCGGCCAGTTCCGCGATGGCGGCAAATGCGATTGGCCGGTGCTGTTTGCCATATCATCGGCTTGCACGTTGGTATTGCTGCTCCTGTTCTTCTTCCTTTTCAAACCGGTAAGCCTGAGGACAACAGATAAATAATACGCATTTAATTCTCAAGACTATATATATCACGCCAAACAGGAGAAGGGACAACGGGGGTTGTCCCTTTTTGTTTGTACCTGCTATGTAATGCCTGTATGCTTA
>JAJPZM010000260.1 GCA_021204335.1 Parabacteroides sp.
CCCGATGTATTTTCAGACAGAAGAACAAAAGAAAAAAGGATTTAGTTGCCGGAGTTGTTTTCTGTGGCTGCTGCATCTATTTTCTGTGGCTGCTGCGGCTATGGGTGGTGGCTGCGGCAGTCACCGAAGATGGCTGCCGCAACCACTGAGAACGGATGCGGCAGATATGTTCGACGATACACTCCACCTGTTTGGGGGTGAAATTCCCCCCCCCGCCTTTTTTATGTCAGCGCCGAGGAGATGAACATATAAATCATCATCCCGATAATGTCGTTCGTAATGGTGATAAACGGGCCTGTGGCAAGTGCCGGGTCTACTTTCAGGCGGTCGAGCGTCATAGGGACGAGAGTTCCGAAGATACTGGCGAACATGACAACAGAGAACAGGCTAAGCGAAACGGATGCTGTAATCCCTTTATCGCCCAGCATAAAGAAGTTGTATATAAATACAACCAGGCTGATGATGCTGGCGTTGATCAGGGCGACTATCCCTTCTTTTAATATCTGCGGCAGGATATTCCCCTGCTTCAACGAGTTGTTGGCCAGGCCTTGTACTACGATTGCCGAGGATTGTATGCCGACATTTCCGCCGGTTCCACCGATCAGCGGGATAAACAGCGCCATCTTCGGATTGCTGGCAAGGTTTCCTTCAAATCCGCCTAAGATGACGGAGTTGACCAGTCCCCCGATCATGCCGATCAACAACCAGGGCAGGCGGGCTGCCGTCTGGGTAAATACATTATCCGAAGTCTCCACGTCCTGCGAGATACCGGAAGCCAACTGGTAATCGCGTTCGTGCTGTTCGCGCACTTCGTCCATAACGTCGTCGATGGTGATGCGCCCGACAAGGCGTCCGATGCTGTCGACTACCGGCAGGGCTACCAGGTCGTACTTCTCGATCGTTTCGGCCACTTCTTCGATACTGTCGCTTTCGCGCACCGAGATAGGCTCCTTCTTCATCGCGTGCTTGATCTTGGAAACGGACGGGTTGGTGATCAGGCGTTGAAGGGGGAGTACTCCTTTCAATCGCTCGTCGTCGTCGATGACATATACATAATAGATCTCGTCCATATCTTCCGCCTGTTTGCGCATTTCTTCGATGCATTGGGGCATGCTCCAATTCTCGTTCACCACGATCATTTCCGTACCCATCAAACCACCGGCAGTGTCTTCGTCGTATTTCAGCAGGTCGACGATGTCGCCCGCCTGTTCCACGTCTTCGATGTGCGAGAGGATTTCCTCTTGCGTATCTTCGTCCAGCTCACGCATCAGGTCTACCGCGTCATCGGTTTCCATATTGTCGACGAAGCGTTTGGCGATCAGCTCGTTCGGTAGCTCTTTCAGTAACTTGTGACGATCTTCTTCATCCAGCTCCATCAAAACATCCGCTGCCTTGTCGCCATCCATCAGCAGATAGAGGTAGATAGCTTCCCGCAGGTTCAGTTCCTGGTATAGTTCGGCTATATCGGCAGGATACAGGTCGTGAAGCAGCGCCTGTGCTTTGGCATCATCTTTTTCGTTGATGATGTTTTTCAGATTCTCGATGTAGTCTTTTGTCAGTTCAATCATAAGTCACTTTTCTTAATGGTACGTTTATCCGGTGTAAGTATATACCATACACTGTCTTCTCTGAATCCGGGCGATGCGAAACTCTGCGACTTGTCTTCTTCCGGGTATGTTATTCCGGCAAGGTCAAGGAAAGAGTGGAACAGATTGGAAGTGCTGACTTTTTCGTCTTTATGGGCGTTTATCTCTTCGGTTTTCTCCGGCCATTTCTCCCGGTAATTGCCGGAAGTCCAGATGAACAGAGGGATATGCAATTCGTATATCGACGGCTCCGTATTGCCATGCACCGCCAGTAGCCTTTCGTCGTCGTAGAGGTTCTCGGCATGGTCGGAGATGTAGACTACGGCACTGACGGTATTCTTCGCGTCGACCTTGCGGATGATCTCGTCAATCACATAGTCGGTATAACAAATACTGTTGTCGTAGCTGTTGACCAACGCCTCTTTGTTGGACGGGCTGACCACGTCGTAGCCGGTGTTATCGTGCAGCGAAGGGGTGAAGCGGCAGAACGATTCGGGATAGCGGGCGTTATAGCGGAAATGGCTTCCCAGGGTATGGATGACGATCGGCTGTTTCCGGTTGTCGTGTTTCAGTACGGAGTCGAGCCGGGGCAACAGCTTGCCGTCGTAGTTGTCGGCCGAGTCGAAATCGGTGGTCGAGAAGAAGCTCTCATCCATTCCGGCTGTGATGCGTTTCACAAAACGGTCGCCCGACGATTGGCTTGCCAGCCATGCCGTATGGAAACCGCATTCGATGAAGGCGTCGGGCAATGTCTTTTCTTTATAGGCCAGGTCCGGGTTTTCGGGTGTTGCGCGGGTAAGCAGTTGTTCCAGCGCTACGTTGGTCAGGTTGGCTGTTGTAAGCGCCTGACTGTATGATACCAGGTTTTCCCGCTTCTCCAGCAGGGGGGAAGTAGGACGGTCGTAGCCGTTCAACGAAAAATTGCCGTAGCGTGCCGACTCGCCGATCACTAATACATAGATTTCTTTTTCGGGGATCGTGTCCTGGCGGGTGGCGTCGAAGCTGAAATCTTTGAGTTGTTCCCGCATTTTATCCACTTCCCGTTCGGAAGCAATCACCTCGGCTGTGGCGGCGATGATGTCGCAGGGATATACCTTTTTATATTTTACGCGGAAGTTTGTATTGGCGGCCCTCAGCCGGTAGATCGGTCCGTCCGTATAATCCGCCATTTTCCACATGGTTCCCCACAGGGCTATGTTGAAAAGGGCAAAGAGGGAGAATACGACGATTTTATCCCGCTTCGTGAGCAACGGCTTGTTTTCTATCCGGGTAAACAATACCCAGTAAAACACCAGCAGGGCCAATATATACAGGAAAACATACCCTTTCATCGAATAAATCAACTCGAACGCTTCCTGTTGGTTGGTGTTCAGTACGGCTGACATTAATCCGGGGCTTACGGGCATCCGGGTGAGCAGGATATGGCCTACTTCTATCGGGCTGAACAGAAGAAAGATGCTCAGCAGCAGGAAATAGGGACGTGTTTTGAAGAACAGCGATGGGACCAGCAGGATCAAGCAGGAGAAAAACAGGTAGGCAGCCTGCTTTATAAAGTCGCCGGCAAGGTCGCTCGACCGGAACATGACCACCAGGTTGGGTAGAAGAAGAATGAAAAACAAAAGAGTCATCCATCCGTACTTGTTAGACGGAAACAGCGACCGGATTAATTTTCCTATTGATCTCATTTGCTTTTTATTGTCTTGTTCTTATTCTTTCTGTATAGTTCCTGTTTGTTTCAGCCAGCGGTCGGCAACCAGTGTCAGTTCGACGAACTGCTCCACCGATAGCTGTTCGGGGCGTTTGTCGAAGATCGGCAACGCATAGTCCGGACAATCTTTTCCCAGCAACGGCTTCATCGAGTTGCGAAGGGTCTTGCGGCGTTGGTTGAAAGAGGTCTTGACAACCGTCTTGAACAACTTCTCGTCGCATCCCAGTTCTGTCCGGTCGTTGCGCACCATACGGATCACCGCGCTTTTTACTTTTGGGGGCGGGCCGAACACCTGTTCGCTGACGGTGAAAAGATATTCAACCGTATACCAGGCTTGCAGCAAGACGCTTAATATGCTATACGTTTTACTGCCCGGGCCGGCGGCAAGCCGTTCGGCCACCTCTTTTTGTATCATGCCCGAGCAACAGGGAACGTGTTCTTTATAATCGAGTACTTTAAAGAATATCTGGCTGGATATGTTGTAGGGATAGTTGCCTATCACGCAAAACTTGCGTCCGGAGAATAGCCGGGAGAGATCCAGGCGCAGGAAATCTTCCGCCAGGATGCGTCCTTCGAGCGCCGGAAAGTTCTGTTCCAGGTAGTCGACCGACTCCAGGTCGAGCTCTACCACCGTCAGGTCGTGCCCCTCTGCCAGAAGGTATTGAGTAAGAACGCCCATCCCCGGACCGATTTCCAGAACCGGTAAATCCTTGTAATCCGACAACGTGCCGGCTATGCGCTGAGCGATCTGTAAATCTTTCAGGAAGTGCTGACCTAATGCTTTCTTTGGCTTAACTAATCTCATCCAGTTCTTTGATGTAAAGTGTTTCTATTAAAATATAATGCTTATCTTTGCAGGTGCACAAAAATACAACAAATAATTTAAAGTAACCTACGTAGAATGAATTTTAAAAGTATCCTACAACAGTTTGTCAAGATATTTCTATCCTTAGCTTTCGGCTGTTTGCTGCTTTGGTTTTTGTATAGCCACATGGATATCTCCGAAATATGGCGTGTTATCCGTGAAGGGGTAAGATATGATATTATCCTGGTTTTCTTGCTATTCGGTTTGTTTGCCAATATCGTCCGCGGGCTTCGCTGGGGATTGCTGATCTCCTCGCTGGGAGAGCGTTTTAAGATGAGCAATATTATCTATGCCGTTTTGGGTAATTATGCAGTGAATATGGTGTTGCCCCGTGTCGGCGAAGTATGGCGTTGCAGCATCATCACCAAATACGATAAGATTCCGTTTACCAAATTGCTGGGCACGTTGCTGATCGACCGTGTGAGCGATACGATCGTTGTCGGGTCTATCACTTTGCTTATCTTCATCTTCAATTTCAACTTCTTCGTCAGCTTCTTCGCCAAGAACCCCGCCCTGCTCGAAGGCTTCCGTACTATGTTTGATTCGATATGGATTTACGTGGGTGCGGTAATTTTAGTGATCGGAATTTGGTTTGTTTTCAAATATATGAGTAACTTTACGCTGGTTCAGAAAGCAAAAACGCTGTTGCTGAATGTGTGGGACGGGATGAAGAGTATCTGGCTCCTGAAGCAGAAAGG
The DNA here is from genome assembly GCA_021204335.1 of Parabacteroides sp. Classification (GTDB taxonomy): domain Bacteria; phylum Bacteroidota; class Bacteroidia; order Bacteroidales; family Tannerellaceae; genus Parabacteroides. The sequence goes on from JAJPZM010000260.1 coordinate 4,858, forward strand.
ACGTTTCCTGTTGCAGACCCTTATGATCTGGGGTGGTTACTTCTGTTATTTCTATATCACGTTCTATGCTTTCGACTTTACCCGCGATTTGGGTATTTCGGTCGGGCTGATTGCTTTTACCATGAGTAGTATCGGTGTGGCTGTGCCCGTTCAGGCAGGTATCGGAGCCTGGCACTTTATGGTGATCGCCACGCTGGTTTGCTTTGGTGTCAGCGAGACCGATGCCGCTGCCTTTGCACTTGTCGTTCATACGGTGCAGACGGTTTGGACGGTGTTATGCGGTTTGTTCGGTATCGTGGCTTTGCCGCTTACCAACAGGGATAATAAGGTGCAGTCGGCCGTTAATGAATGACGGTTGATAGTCAACAGTTAAAAAAGCTCCATTTATTATCCTTTTGTAGAATAAGTTTGTTACTAATATAATTTATTAATCTGGTTGTCAACATCTCAGTTGCACTTATCTGTCGACTGTCACTTGTCAACTGTCAACTTAGAAGAAACTATGTCAGCAGAAATCAAGAATCTTTCTCCGCAGCATGTCTGGGGTTATTTCTATGACCTCACACAAATTCCGCGTCCTACCGGACACATGGAAGCAGTAACCCGTTTTGTAGAAGCTTTTGGAAAGGGATTGGGCTTGGAAACGTTGCGGGATGGAGTAGGAAATGTTCTGATCCGCAAACCGGCGACTCCCGGAATGGAAGGGCGTAAAACAGTTATCCTGCAATCGCACCTGGATATGGTACCTCAGAAAAATGCTTCCGTAAAGCATGACTTCGCGACCGATCCGATCGACGCTTACATAGATGGCGACTGGGTGACAGCCCGCGAAACGACGCTGGGTGCCGACAATGGTATCGGTGCTTCCCTGGCAATGGCTGTCCTGTCAGACACAACAATCAAGCATGGGCCGATCGAAGCCCTCTTTACCATAGACGAAGAAGAAGGAATGGATGGCGCTTTCGGCTTGAAGCCCGGCTTCCTAAAAGGCGAAACCTTGATCAACTGCGATTCGGAAGAAGAAGGCGAACTGTTTGTCGGTTGTGCCGGCGGAGCAGACCTGAACATCTCTATCCAGTTTAAAGAAGGCACCTATGTTCCCGAAGGCGATGTGGCTGTTAAGCTGAGCCTGACCGGTCTGAAGGGCGGACACTCGGGCGTGGATATTCATCTCGGACGTGCCAATGCCAATAAACTGATGTTCCGTTTCCTGAAAGAAGCTGTTTGCGACTATGGTGCGCGCCTGTCGTCTATCGATGGCGGTTCGCTTCGCAACGCGATTCCCCGCGAAGCCTTTGCCGTTGTAACCATTCCGGGCGATAATGTCGAGTCTCTGTGGGAGTTGGTGGCCGATTATCAGGATATGTTCCGCGAAGAATATGCCGGTATCGAGAATAATATCAGCTTTACCGCCGATATGACAGACCTGCCTGCAACACTGATCCCAGAAGAAATTCAGGATGATATTATCAATGCCATCGAAGGTTGCCAGAACGGTGTGATCAGCATGTTGAACGATTTCCCCGGTACGGTGGAATCGTCATCCAATCTCGCCATTGTTAAGTCTTCGAATGAACGCATCGAAATAAAGATACTTGTCCGCAGCTCTTCCGAAAGCCGCAAAGCTTCCGTTTGTTCGAGTCTGGAAAGCGTTTTCGCTCTTGCCGGAGCCAAAGTGGAATATGTCGGCGCTTACGGCGGATGGCAGCCGAACATCAACTCGCCGCTTCTTAACGTGATGCAAAAGACGTACGAGGAGTTGTTTGGAAAGAAACCGTCGGTGAAAGTAATGCATGCCGGTCTGGAATGTGGTATCATCCAGGAATCTTATCCTACGATGGATATGATTTCTATCGGCCCCGACCTGGAGCACCCGCATTCGCCCGACGAACGTGTCAGCATCCCGTCCGTACAGAAGGTTTGGGACTTTATTGTTGCTACTTTGGAAAGAATTTGATCGAACTGGTCGGAAGTAACACCTGAACATATATAATATAAAGGTATATCAATAGCATTTGAAAGTGCTTTGGTATACCTTTTTTTCTCAATAACCCTAAACTCTTTCTTCTGTAGAACTAAGTGTCGTGCTCCTGATATCTAAGTATTTAACTCGGTTATTCTGTTTATGTAAAGCATAGTCTACAAAAATGAAAGGCTTGCTCTTTTTATATGTAATATGTACTTTACTTTTTCGTAAGGCATGCCTTACATTTGTAAAATATGGGACAAAGGCCATTAATTGTCCTATCTTAAAACCTTGCATTTCCTAATGTTTCCTCTTATTCTTCCTATACCGCTGAAATTATATCGCATTGCATAGAGAAATAGCTATTTATGATAGTTTCGTATATTAATGTACCCGTACATTGATATATTGTACATTTGAGTATGCAGGAAAGTGTATTGACTAATTAAATACTTGATAAATAGGATTTATGTGGGTAGGGGGGGGATGACTAGTGAAAACGTTCCT
>JAJPZM010000342.1 GCA_021204335.1 Parabacteroides sp.
GACTTCAAATCCAGAATTTATAATAGGACATTATGCGGATAATCATTTAAAAAAAGACGGCACCGGACTAAAGAAAGGAGAAGGCGTATTCATGAATTTCTCCGAAACTGCCAAATTCAACTACATCTTGGCAACCGGTTCCACCATCGTTGTGATTCCTCCTACAGGCTGGACTGCCGTTCTGGACAGAGATCAATGTACCATCACTATCGGCTCACCATCAGAGAATGAGTGTAAGAGCAATCCCCAACTGGCAGGCCCCGTAGAAACGGTCATTGTGGTTTCCGGCGTAAATGGATTGAATGCCCTCTACACCATCCGAACGGGTATAGGATCTAATGATTTAATCAGTTGCAATGCCAGCGACCTGGAAAGTCTGTTGACACAATATTCCAACGTGAAGAACCTAAAAGTGAGCGGCACATTGACGGATGAGCACATGGAGAAAATCAAGGGTTTGCAATCATCCCTGGTTGAGATAGATCTGGAAGAAGCAACTCTGGAAACTATTCCGTATCTGCAGTTTCAGAATTTTAGTAGTCTAACCACTGTAAAGCTGCCGAAAGGTTTGAAAAAGATAGGTAAAGATGCATTCATTCATTGCTCTAAACTAGAAACGATAACAATAGGGGAAGAAGTGACAGTTATAAGCGAACTAGCTTTTGGTCATTGTACTTCTTTAAAAACGATTACACTCCCTGGTTCCTTGAAAAATATAGAACCTAATATCTTTCAGTCCTGTTCCTCCTTGGAGTCAATAACTTGCGAAGCCACGGAACCACCAAAAAATTCAAAATGGATCTTCTAAATCCTCTTTAAGTGATAATCTAAACGGAGAGGGTGTTCTGAAGGAACTTACAAATATATATGTACCGTTCGGTTCTGTAAGTACCTATAAGGGCGACAATTTCTGGACTCAGTATTCAGATAAGATAACTGCTATCACGCAATAGAAAATAGGAGTATTCACTTAAATCCGTCTTTACGAGAAAGGAGAGTTAAAGGGTGCGGATAAATGATTTAAAAACAATTTATTTAGAATACAAGCATACACTTTATTAAACAACATTATTAATTCCCCCTAACAAACTCAGCCCGTCATTGAGGCCTATTCAGTCCGTCACTGAACCACATTCGGTCCGTCACTGAAAGGCATTCAGTCCGTCACTGAATAGCGCACCTCCCCATAAGGTGCGCAGGGGTTAAAAACATTTAAAACTATGGTTTTTTTTTAAGAAAGTGCAACAAAAGATTAACGGGCTTTGGTATCCGAAATCCGTTACAGTGGGTAAACCCGTCACCACTAACCAGGTGGCCGACCGGCTGTCCCAAATTTCAACCGTCAGCCTTGCCGACACCTTCGCCGTTTTGAAAGACCTCGGCGGCGTGTTGGGCGACTTCATGGCGCAGGGCCTTACCGTCAAACTCGAGGGGCTGGGCACCTTTTACCTGACGGCAGTTGCCACCAAACAGGGTGTCGATTCACCGGAAAAGGTAAAAGCTTCCAACATCATCGGCGAGCGCGTCCGCTTCATCCCCGAAACCACCCGCACGAGCGGCCGGAAAATAGCTACCCGTTCGCTTGTCTCCAACGATATTTTCTGGGAAGAATGGGGCGGCTCCTCTAACGCTAAAACTCCGGTCGACCCGGTTGATCCCGACGACGATCGCCCGGTAATCGAATAATCCCCGCTTCCGAAAGGCTGTATCTTATGGGGAGATATAGCCTTTTCCTCTTATAAAAGATGAAACATGCCGTAGTTTGAAATATATTCTTATATTTGTAAGGCTCTTTCGGACAGGAATATACATCTATTAATATATCATCTTATGAAAACCAAACGAGTGAATCGCAGAGATTTTTTCCGGCTGTCAGCTACTGCCGGTGTGAGTGCAATGTTAATTCCGGGCGTCAAGGCTGCCCATGTTTCCCGGACGACCGCTAATGAAAATGAAATCCCTGTCCGTACGCTTGGCCGAACGGGGGTGAAACTTCCGATCCTGAGTATGGGAGTGATGCGTGCCGACAATCCGAACGTGGTGAGGGCGGCGTATAACTCTGGTATCTTCCATTTCGATACGGCTCATGGCTACCAGAACGGAAAGAATGAGGAGATGCTGGGCAAGTTCTTTACCGGCAAGCCCCGCGACAGTTTCTTTATTGCCACCAAGGGCAAGTTCGACTATCCCCTGAAAGATAATTTTGAAGAAACGTTCGAAGAACTGGTCGACCAGAGCCTGAAACGTCTGAACATGGATCATGTAGACCTTTTGTACACCCATGCTTTGGGCAAGGTAGAGAAAGTAAAAGACGAACGGGTAATCGCCCTCTTGAAGAAGTTGAAGGCGGACGGCAAGACACGCTTCCTGGGCTTCTCCACCCACGACGGCAAACCCGAATTGCTGGATGCCGCCATCGAAGCCGGCATCTACGATGTGATTCTGATGAGTTATAACTTCAAACTCTCCAACCTGAAAGAGACGGACGAAGCCATTGTCCGCGCCGCAAAAGCCGGCATCGGACTGGTGGCGATGAAAACAATGGCCGGCGGTGTGGAAGATGCGGAAGGCAAGAAAAAGATCAACTCCGAAGCCTGCCTGAAATGGGTCTGGCAGAATGAACATATCACGACCGCCATCCCCGGCTTCTCCAATTACGACGAGCTGGAAGAATGCCTGGCAGCCGCCCGCAATCCGCAACTGACTGCCGGCGAGCAGGAATATCTGGCTTCCCTCTGCGAACAGGAAATGCTCTATTGCCAGCAATGCGGAAGATGCAAGTCGCAATGCCCCGAACACCTGCCTATCCCGGATATCATGCGGGCTTATATGTATGCCTACGGCTACAAATATTCAAGGATGTCGAAGGAGACGCTTGCCGAACTCGATCTGCCGTCCGATATTTGCAAGAACTGCGAGACCTGCCAGGTGACCTGTCCGTCCGGTTTCGACGTGTCGGCAAAGATTGCCGCCATTACGCCGGTTATGCAGGTGCCTAACGAGTTTCTGACTTAATAAATATAATGTATGAAATCAATCAGTTATCTGTTGCTTTTATTCTTCCTGCCTGTCTGTAACCTGATGGCGCAGACGCCCGGCGAGTTGAAGTCGTGGCTGCCGGCTGTTGACGGCTGGACTGTTTCCGATGAGGTGGAAGTGTTCGATCCCGACAACCTGTTCGACCGTATCAACGGTGCCGCCCCGCTCTTTCTCGAAAACAATTTCAGGGAAATGACTTCGCTGGAGTATAAGCGGGGAGCCGACTATATCACGATACAGGCTTATCGGCATGCAACGCCGGAAGATGCATTCGGCATGTATTCGTCGGAGCGTTCGTCCGACCTCGCCTTTTTACCCATTGGGGGAGAAGCGCAGGGGGATCAATCGTATCTCTACTTCTTTGCCGGCAACATGTATTTGAAGATATGGAGCAACGCATCCGACGATGTTTCGGGGGAATTGCAGTCGATAGGCAAGGCGCTTGTCGGCAAGATTGATGCGGGTGCCGCTTATCCGGCACTCGTCCGCTTGTTTCCGGAAGAAGGGAAAGTGCCTTATTCCGCCGCCTATATCACGTCGAACTTCATAGGGCACGAGTTCCTGCATTCCGTTTATACGATGAAGTATGAGCGCGGCGGGCAAAGCTTCCTTCTGTTTGTTGTAGATGGCGATACCCCGGAAGGCATAAAAGATGTATTGACCCACTATCTGACATTCACCAAACAACCGCAAGAACCGAAAGAGGGCGAGTTGCTTATCAAAGACCGTTACAACGGCGATATCCCGTCTCTTTGGAAAGGCCGTTACCTGATCGGTATTTATAATGAGAATGGAGATACGATTGCCGGAAGCGACGGCTTATTGAGAGAGCTGGCCGGCAAACTTTAATTGACAGGCGATGTCCGACTTTAATAAAAAAGACTTTGTGCTGGCCGTCTACCAGATGGTCAGAGCTGTTCCGTATGGGCGGGCGACCAGTTATGGTGCGATCGCCCATGCGGTCGGCTATCCGAACATGTCGCGTATGGTGGGGCAGGTATTGGGCAATTGCAGCAGTTCGGAAACCGGCATTCCAGCCTATCGGGTAGTCAATAGCCAGGGCGTCTTATCTGGAAAAGATGCTTTCAGCACGCCCACAGAGATGCAGGAGAGATTGGAAGCCGAAGGCATCCGGGTTGAGAACGACCGTATCAAGGATTGGAAGAAGGTGTTTTGGGATCCGTTGAAGGAAGTAGATTTTGTGCCATAAAGACAAATACAGTATCATATATTGTGATACAAGATTCTCGTATATTGTGGTACTGTATTCTCATATATTATGAAAATAATTTCTCACAATATATGAGAATTACATCAGACAGGAGACACTTTTATAACAGATACTCCTCGAAAGCATATAAAACAGTGGAGAGATATCTTTCTCCCGTATCAGGCAATAAAGCAACGATTGTCTTCCCTTCATTCTCCGGCAGTTCGGCAAGCTTCATGGCTGCATAGACAGCGGCTCCGGATGAGATACCGACCAGCAAGCCTTCGGTCTTTGCCAGTTCGCGGCTGGTGCGGATGGCATCGTCATTTTCTACCTGGATGATTTCATCTACAACCTGAGGATTATATGTTTTGGGAATGAAACCGGCACTGATACCCTGTATCTTATGCGGACCCGGTTTGCCGCCTGACAAGACGGGCGAGTCGCTCGGTTCTACGGCTACTATTTTCACATTCGGGTTATGCGCTTTCAGCCCTTCGCCAACTCCACTGACTGTTCCGCCCGTACCTACACCGGCAACGAATATATCTACTTTGCCGTCGGTGTCGTGCCAAATCTCCTGTGCGGTAGTCTTCACGTGTTTGGCTGGGTTGACAGGGTTCTCGAATTGTTGTAGGATGACGCTGCCCGGTGTTTCGTCGCGTAAAGCTTCGGCGCGGGCAATGGCTCCTTTCATGCCGTCGGCACCAGGGGTAAGCACCAGCTGGGCACCGAGGGCTTTCAGCAGATTACGGCGTTCGAGGCTCATGGTTTCCGGCATCGTCAGGACCAGCTTGTAGCCTTTGGCGGCGGAGACGAAGGCCAGGCCTACGCCGGTATTACCGCTGGTGGGCTCGATGATGGTTGCTCCCGGTTTCAGGATCCCCTTTTCTTCGGCATCTTCAATCATCGCCAGGGCGATGCGGTCTTTTACACTGCCTGCCGGGTTGAAATATTCAAGTTTCCCGATCAGCTTGGCTTTTAATCCTTTACTTGCATTGAAGTTGGAGAATTCCAGCAGTGGCGTGTTGCCTATCAGTTCCGTCAATGATTTTGCTACGTTTGCCATATTCTTTTTGTTTTTAGTTGTTCTTTTATCCCGTAAAGATAAACATAAAGGCGATGCCTTTTAACTCAAACCTTCTATCTGCCCATTTATAATATCGATCCGTTTTGCCTGCGGGTCTTTGGGGAGTCCCGGCATACGCATGATTTCGCCCATGATAACGACGATCATTTCCGCACTGTTATTAATAATGATATCACGAACCTTCAATTCGAAATCCTTCGCAACGCCGTAGGCTTTCGGGTCGGAAGAAAACGAATACTGCGTTTTCGCGATGCAGATAGGATAGTGGGAGATGCCCAGGCTTTCGATCTGCTTGATCTTCTTGTCCGATAACGTGGTATAAGTAACCGATGCCGCACCGTAGATTTCTTCGGAAACCTTTCTGATCTTCTCCCGGATCGGCTCGTTGTCCTCATAAATAAGTTTTAATGGGGCGGACGGCTTTTTCTCGATCGTGTCGACCACCAGCTTGGCCAGTTCCATGTCACCTTCGCCGCCTTCGGCAAATACGCTGTTCATGGCAAAGCCTACACCCAACTCGCGGCAATGTTCGGCTACCAGGGCGATTTCTTCGTCCGTATCGGTTGCATATCTATTAAAGGTAACGACCACTTCCTGGCTGAAACGTTTCATGTTGGCTACGTGTTTGTCGAGGTTGGCAAAACCGTTGCGCAACCCTTCGATGTTCTGTTCCTTGATCTGCGATTCGGGTACGCCGCCATGCAGCTTCAGGCTCTGGGCGGTGGCGACGATAACCGTCAGCTTCGGCTTCAATCCGGCTTTGCGGCATTTGATATCGAAGAATTTCTCGGCTCCCAGGTCGGCACCGAAACCGGCTTCGGTGATGACATAATCGCCATATGTAAGCGCCATCTTCGTGGCTATGACAGAGTTGCAACCATGTGCAATGTTAGCGAACGGACCGCCATGCACGAAAGCCGGCGTGTTTTCCGTTGTCTGCACCAGGTTGGGCAGCAAGGCATCTTTCAACAATACGGTGATGGCGCCCGCAACTCCGAGGTCGTTAACTGTAAACGGCTGGTCGTCGTAGGTGAAGCCCGGTAATATATTACCGATACGGCGTTTCAGGTCTTCCAGATCGGAAGCGAGACAGAGGATAGCCATGATTTCGGATGCCGGGGTGATGTCGAATCCTGTTTCGGCAGGGACGCCGTTGGCCGAACCGCCCAAGCCGGATACGATGTTGCGCAGGCTGCGGTCGTTTACATCGAGCACGCGTTTCCATTTGATCTCCTTCAAGCCTTCGCAAGTATTGCGTGTCTGATAAATATAATTATCCAGCAGAGCGGTAATCATATTGTGGGCGGAGGTAATCGCATGGAAATCGCCGGTGAAATGCAGGTTGATGTTCTCCATCGGCAATACCTGCGAATAACCGCCACCGGCGGCACCGCCTTTCATACCGAAGCACGGACCCAGCGAAGGCTCGCGCAGGGCAACGACCGCATTCTTACCTATTTTATTCAATCCCAAGGCTAAACCGATGGAAACAGTCGTTTTACCGATGCCCGCTTTGGTAGGCGTGATAGCCGTTACCAGGATCAGATTATGATCTTTTATTTTCTCTTCATTAATTAAATGAAGTGGCACTTTGGCAATGTAGCGACCATAATTTTGAACTTCTTCACGCGGAATGCCCAAACCAGTGGCAACTTCCTTTACTTTGCGCAGGGAGATTTCTCTTGCAATTTCTATATCCGATTTCATGTGCTTTATGTAAGTTTAAAGAGGCAACAAAAGTATATCATTTTTGATTAAATAACAAAATGACAGAACGAAAGGTTGTGAGACTCCGTAGCTCCGTATGATTGGTGTTATATTGGTAAGTGTTACAAGAAATAGGGTGTGGATACTTCTTTGTTAAGTAAACTGTGCGTTTTTCAATTTATTTGTAATCTTCAGTTAGCAGAATAGATGCATTTTGATAGGTATAGTATTAAAGAACTTTAAAATATAGATAAGGGGTTGTGTTGTATG
>JAJPZM010000136.1 GCA_021204335.1 Parabacteroides sp.
ATAAAAGATATGGCTACTAAAACACTCCATAGAGCTGAGATTTTATTTCCTTCCATGGATATAGATCTTATTAAGAAACTGGCACAAAGATTTGGCTGGAAAATAAAACTGGACGAGACTGCCAATCCAACTTTGGTCAAGCGAATCAAAGATGCAGAAAAAGCAATCAGTAAAGGAGAAACTACCCCTATAAAAGATGTCAGTAACATATGGGAAAGTATTCTATAGAAATAGAAAATACAGCAAGGAAAGAACTTGTAGCTCATTATAAGACTGGCGATAAAAAAGACTATTAAACGTATTGAGCGTATATTTCAGAAGTTATCCGAAACCCCATTTGAAGGGATAGGTTCTCCCGAACCGCTTAAATATGAACTATCCGGATATTGGTCCAGGCAAATTAACAAGAAAGACAGACTGGTTTATAGAGTAGATGACAGTATCGTAACAGTTTATATTGTTTCAGCTTTAGGACATTATGACGATAAGTAGAACTCGGATTATATATGTATTTCTGTTTTTCTTATCCCTTTGGAGCATCATGTTCCTGTTGGTTCCCCGCGTACTGTTTCCTGTGTCTTATTCGACATTGCTTTATTCTTCGGAAGGCAATCTGCTCGGAGCCCGTATTGCTCCGGACGGCCAATGGCGTTTTCCGGCTACCGACTCGCTGCCGGATAAGTTTATCACCTGCCTGACAACATACGAGGACAGGTATTTCTTCTATCATCCCGGAGTAGACCCCGCCGCTATACTGCGTACTGTCTACCTGAATGCCCGGTACCATCGTGTCGTAAGCGGAGGAAGCACGCTGACCATGCAACTGGCACGCCTGGCAAGAGGGAACCGCGAACGTACGGTTTACGAGAAAAGCATCGAAATCTGTTGGGCACTCTTTCTGGAAACCACCCATAGCAAAAAGGAAATACTGAACCTGTACACTTCCCACGCCCCATTCGGTGGCAATGTGGTCGGCATCGAAACAGCCGCTTGGCGTTACTTCGGACGCAGCGCCTCCGACCTTTCCTGGGCAGAGAGCGCCACCCTGGCCGTACTGCCCAACTCGCCCGTCCTGATCCACCCGGGCAGAAACCGCCGCCAACTGAAAACGAAACGCGATAACCTCCTGCACACCCTGAAAGAAAGAGGCATCATCGACAATACCGAATACGAACTGTCCTGCATGGAACCCTTGCCCGAAGCCCCTGTCGCCCTGCCCGACGAAGCTCCCCACCTACTGGAACGCCTGGCAGCTGCCACTCCGGGAACACGTATCACCACCTCCGTACGCTACTCCCTGCAAAAGCAAACGCAGGAACTCGTCAACCGCTACGCCCGCGAATACAGCTCCAACCATATCCATAACCTCGCCGCCATCATTGCCGATGTGAAAACCGGCGAGGTACTGGCATACGCCGGCAATGCCAGCTTCCGCGCCAATGAAAAACAGGGTAACCAGGTCGACATCATCACCTCCCCCCGCAGCACAGGAAGCGTCCTAAAACCCTTCCTCTACGCCGGAATGCTGCACGACGGGCAGATACTCCCCTCGACCCTCGTGTCGGACGTTCCCCTCAACATCAACGGCTTTATGCCGCAGAACTATAACAAAACATTCAATGGAGCCGTCCCCGCCCACCGCGCTATCGAACGTTCGCTCAATGTCCCTTTAGTCCGTATGCTGTCGCAATACAACACCGGTCGTTTTATGAGTTTGCTGAAAGCATTGGGTATGACGACGCTCCGTTTCTCAGAAGAACATTACGGAGCATCACTGATCCTGGGCGGAGCCAAAGGCACGCTATGGGATCTGTCGGGCATGTACGCCTCCCTCGCGCGCGTACTCACCCACTACCGCCCTTACAATGGAAGATATAACCCGCAGGATATTCACCCGCTGACTCCTTTTCCGAATAAAGAGAAAGCCCCCGTTACCTCGATCGCCGACCCGCGGTTAACAGATAAGCCGCTTCTCTCGGCCGCCTCTATCTGGTTCACCTACGAAGCTATGTCGGCCCTCAACCGTCCGGAAGAGGAAGCCGACTGGCAACAATTCGAGTCGATGAAACAGATTGCCTGGAAAACCGGAACGAGCTATGGCGGACGCGATGCCTGGGCAATCGGCACCACTCCCCGGTATGTGGTCGGTGTATGGGTAGGAAACGCATCGGGCGAAGGACGTCCCGGACTGACAGGAGTAGGCAATGCCGCCCCCGTACTTTTCGACCTCTTCTCTCTGCTCCCCGGCGGAGGATGGTTCGATATGCCTTACGACGAACTGGAACAAGCCCCCATCTGTCGCAGCAGCGGCCATAAAGCCTCCCATATCTGCGACCAGGTGGATACGCTCTATATCCCCCGCTCCGGCATCAACACCCCGGTATGCCCTTACCACCAGCTGGTGCATCTGTCGGCCGACGGACGTTTCCGCGTAAACAGCTCCTACGAATCGGTAGACCGGATCATCACCCGCCCCTGGTTTGTGCTTCCGCCCTCCCAGGAGTATTATTACCGCAATTACCATATCGATTATATCCCGCTTCCCCCCCATCAAACCGGGATGCGAACAGGAACAAAGCCGGCAAATCGAACTGATCTACCCGGAGCACAACGCCGTCTTATACTTGCCGAAAGGCTTCTCCGGCAAACAGGAAAAGTTCATCTTCAAAGCCGCCCACGCCCGCCGCGATGCCACCATCTACTAGCACCTCGACGACACCTATCTGGGCGAAACCACCGACAACCACCAGATTGCCTGTGAAGTAGAATCAGGGAAACATATCCTCACATTGATCGACAACTGGGGCTATCAGCGCAAGATTTTATTTGAAGTGAAGTAAAACCTGCATCCGGTTCTTTCCGAACTCTGTCAACGAGAGGTGCAGGAAGTGGCGGTGTCTGTATAGAATAGCCTGGTCGAATACCAACCCTGAGCGGTACAGGACGGCAAGCAACTTCTCCGGTCCCTCCTCCACATAACAATCCGCTGCTTCCCCTTTCCGATGCTGGCTGTTGGCTACACCGCCTGCCCGGCGGTTTACTTCCTCGCAACGATAACCGCTCAGGATCGCGATCGGAGCTTTATATACTTTCCGTAAAGGTTCCAGCAAATAAGTAACTAAATGTTGCAATGACTTCTTCGTTTCAGCTGGCGGCGTATTATCGATCCCGTTCTCCACCGCGATGCGGCTATAAGTAAACTCTTCCAGGGCGAAATGTTCGCTCAACATGTTTTTTTTGATTTGTGTTATTCATGGCTTTTGATTTTTAATTTATAGGTATAATCCACCCCGAAAAGGACACCGGCAAACGTACTGATCTCCCCGAAAGCCACCAATACGCTGTTATCGATCAATCCCTGCGGATCGATCCAGAATCCGCTGAAGAGAAGAGCAATCCCACTCAATGTGAGCAGGATTGCAGTAATCAATTGAACCGTCAACCGCTTCATGGCTCACTATTCGATCACCGGTCTGTCGTCATCATCATCCCCTGCGTTTCCCCCTTCGTCCTTCTTCTCCGTCAGGCGCTCGAAGCTGGTTTGGCTCTTACACATGCGGAGCGCCTTCCCCGGGTAGAACCTCACGCGGGGTTCGCGGATTAGGTTCGTATCAAAATCTTTCGTATCAGGCACCCCCGCCGATCCCAGCAGGAGACGGAACGTCCCCAACTCCCCATACTCACACGCCGGCCATGCGGCAGATGGCGCCCCAGCACCACATTCGCCCTGTCGAGCACCGCTTTCACCCCGGTGCTGCCCACGCCGCTACTGTCGCTCACTTCCTCCACAAACTGCTCGAACGTAATGTAATCGCCTGCCACTGTCTGTGCGTAAATCTTTGTCAGATTCTCGGCTTTGTCTTCGCCCAGGTTTCTCATGGAAACCAACTTGTACTTCATGCTCATAATAAATAAGGATTAAATAGTAAGTAATAAAAACACCTGTTTGCTAGGCACAATACAAAGATAATCAGGCAGAAAAATCAAAAGAGCCCGAATATGCAGACGCAATCATCTTTACGGGCGCAGATAAAACGTCCGGGCGGCTTCCGACAAGGCAAACAGGTATTTATGCTGGACATCCGGTGCATATCATGGAGCACACGAATACCGCTATTTTAGCTTTTGTTACTCATCCGGATGTTTGCCCGGCTCGTCCTCGTGCACAGTACGGTTATAAAAGTACCAGTAGTCGTTCTCCGTAAGTTTGTTTTCACGGAGTAGCTTGCAAAAATGCTTTATACTGTAATTCACTTTGATTGCCAGCATAAAGACAAATGACAGATGCGGGAACGAAGGCATGTATCCGCTCAGTTGCGTGCCTTCCAACAGGGTAACTACCTGTTGCAGCAACACCGGGTCGAGCGACTCGAAGCGGAGCGACCCCATAACGGTAGAATGTAAAAGGTAATCCAGTGTTTTTTTGCCAGCGATGGATAAACAGGTCGGTCATAAATTCCTGATAACGGGGAGGCATATTCTCCCAATCTAAAAAGGCAGCCTCGAGAGCTGCCTTACGGTAAAAACATTGTTCTTCTTCTGATAACATTTTCAGTTTCGCTTTAAACTGTTTGGCTGAGGGCGTTTTAGTTCCAAACAGTTTCTTCAAATCTTCATACATAAAATACTTACCGGAAGCGGGGATGGTTTGTCCTCTTCCGGTAAGCATCAGGGTTCAATATCCCTGGGCAATACGAATATTACGGCGAGCCAGACGCGGATTCTGCGGCATTGACTTGCGGAACCAGGCAATGGCCTCTGCCGGTTCGTTCTCCATCAGGGCAAGCACACCCTGGTTGTTCCACGAACGCGGATCGTCGGTTACCTGCTGTAAAAAGTAAGAAGCCGCTTCCTTATCACCTAAAGCCAGCGAGGTAGCCCCGGCATTCAGCAACGCTTCCCGGCTGCCGGGAAAACGATAGGCAGCCAGCTCGTACACCTCGCGATACTGCTCCGTACCCGGACGGTACAGGACGGCTACCCGCAACAATTCATCCAGCGTCAGCTTATCCGGTTCGGAATAAACCTTTTCCGCCAACTCCTGCAAACCGGGTAATTCCGCTTCATTCGTTACCGTAGCCTCATACACCACATCCAGTACCATACGCCGCAGACGCGAAAAAAACTCTTTTCTACATCTTTATATACGGCACCCTTTGCGAGCGCTTTCAGTGCTGTCCGCCGATGGTCGGCATCCGGGTATTTATCCAATATCGCCAATACCTGCGGGCTGTATTTCCGTCCCGACCCGGCCACCAATTCCCGCAGACCTTCCCAGTCCTCGCCTACCCAATCGATCGTGATCGCGACATTACCGGACAGCTCGGGCAATTTCTGCAAATAGTTCTTAAAGCCGATTGCCCGTCCGCCAGCCAGGCGTTCGTTGCCGGCCGTCGTCCCGTCGGGAGAGGCAAAACCGGTCAGCCGTATCGCCCGGACTTTCTTATCCGGGTTTTGCAATTGCAACAGTTGTTCTTTCAACCGCTCCAACTCAGCCTGGTTGTTGCCGTATTTCGCATCCAGCGCTACACTTCCCGCCAGATAACCGATATAAGCCGTCAGCTTTTCCGTATTTTGCCGGGCTACCGGGCTGCTGTCGGTCTCAGGCTGCAGATAACTGACCATCTCACTGAAAACAGAGAGAGCTTCTACCTGCAAGAGAGGTATCTCGGCATGGCGCACCAGGCCAGAAGCCGGTTTCTCCTCCTCATCCGCCACACGCTGCAACCTTTCAGCCCTTCGTTCCGGCCAAGCCGGAGCCGGTTGCTTACCTGTCTGACAGGAAGGCAAGGCGACCAACATACACAATCCGGCTAATCCTTCCGTAATTAATTTCTTCATACGTTACTTTTTCCTGTCATTCAAGGCATCCAACAAATATTTCCCGGGTTTAAACTTAACGCTTACCCGGGGAGGTATCACACAGGGAGCACCGGTACGCGGATTGCGTCCTGCCCGTTCTGTTTGTTCCCAGGGTTCGAAACAGCCGAAGCCCTGAAGCCGGATAGCCTCTTTCCCTAAAGTCTCTTTCAACACTTCTTCAAAGGCAGCCAAAAACTGCCTGGATTTGTACTGCGGAACATTCAGTTTCGCTGTCAATTCATTTACTAAATCTGCTTTGTTCATAATTCGTTTACTTTATATATGTTATTGTTTATATTGGCAATTGAGTAATAGTACACAATTGGCTGGTTTGATGTTATCTAATTTGAGTGTTTCATTGCTTGACAGATTTGAACCTGTTTATTGCGTCGTTGTCTTGAAGGCTGTAAGCCTGGTAACAAACTAGCCCCAGGTTTCAACCTGGGGTTTAAGTTTCAACCTCTTTTCTTTAAGTCCTGTAAGGACGTTACAAGATATACCGATTTTCTTGTTGCGTCCTTACAGGACTTAAAGAATATATCTAATTTGCTTATACCCAGGGACAAAACCCTGGGCTAGTTTGTTACGCCCTTACAGGGCTACACCGTCGCTATAACCAATGACTCTACAATGGCTCAAATCTTCTTAACATTGAAACTTCCCTTTAACGCGATTACCCGATTCGGATAACTGCATTCGTTCGAAGTCTTACGTTACCGTATATCATAACTATGCAATATCCAGAAATACGAACTATTAATATCAAACACACTCTCTTTCTTAAATTTCAAAACCAAATACAGTAGGTATTGAGAGAAGATTTTTTGATTATTAATTAGTTATATATCGAATACAGCGAACACCGCCTAAATTACTATCATAACCACCATAACCATAGCTGTAACGTCTTTCGCCGAAATGCACGAGATAGTGCCACCTACTATCTGCTGCTGAACTAGTCCAGTACCAACCGGGAATGTAAGATTCAAACCCCGGCATGTCGTTTAATTCATCTTGAAGATTGCATATTTTCATCGACTGGGACAAATTTGGCAAAAACCAATCATCCCAACCTTCCTTTGTCGATTTTTCACAAATAGCCACAGCTGTGCTCCAATTACTTATTTCTTCATCGGTCTTACAAACCTAAAAATTTTCGACAATAACCGGTCTATTCTTTGGCTCTTGCGTAGCCGTTATCGTATCCGTACGCTCCGGTTTTGCCCCATCTACTGTCACAATAAACTTACTTGTACGTTCAGCTCCATCATTGTCAGAAATTGCCGTAAAGGTTAAATCGGCATCGCCAATACCCTCGGTAGGACTTACGATTATATCATTATCTTTTGTTGTTGGATCAGTTGTTATGCTCCATGCCAAACCGTTGGTAGCTGTTACCGAGCCATAAGCTTTACTACCAGCTATTGTATCGATCTTTTCTGTCGGAC
>JAJPZM010000132.1 GCA_021204335.1 Parabacteroides sp.
AAGCCCTTTTCTATCTGTTGTTTTATGAACTGGTTTACAACCGCAAAAGATTTCCGCTGCCCGGGCAACCGCATACGATGCAGCCCCTCTGGGGGATACGACGTTGACGAACCCGTTATGCCATTTCTTGTTATAGTAGAAACGGGTGGGCAGGTTTACGGAATATTCGTTTTCAATCAACCGCGTTTCCTGCATGAAAGATTCGTTTTCCTCGTTGAAGACGTCTTCCAACAGGTTATGCCTGTAAAGCCTGCTTATCCACAGTCCCGCCATGAGTAGGCATAGGTAG
The DNA here is from genome assembly GCA_021204335.1 of Parabacteroides sp. Taxonomy (GTDB): domain Bacteria; phylum Bacteroidota; class Bacteroidia; order Bacteroidales; family Tannerellaceae; genus Parabacteroides. Next base: position 290 of record JAJPZM010000132.1, read on the forward strand.
CCGGCGGTCAGTGTCACGATATAGAGTGAGGTGACCGCCTCGTACGGAAACGGCAGTTCCAGAAGCCACCAGTTGAGGAAGAATAGTACAGCCCCGCCGGTGAGGGACGCCCAGATTTTGGGCCAGGTGATTTTTTCGCCCTTGACACCTATGGTGCCCATGCAGGATATGGCCAGCAGCAGAACCGCGATCAGCTTGGTCCAGAGGATACAGCTGAATATGCCGGTTGTGCGGTCGAAGTTCAGAAGGATACGGTCGATGACGTCCAGGTTCAGATGCCAGGCGGTCACGCTTGGATAGCAATATACATAGACGTGTACCACCAGAATGAATATGCTCACGGCACGTCCAAAGTCCATGATTTTGGCGAGTGCCCTCAAATCGTCTTCCTGTTGCATAAAAATGTTCGGGGTTGTGGAATGCCTGTCAGGATAATGGCGGACAGGCATTCCGGGTTAAACATGGGTTGCCTTGTCAGATGCCGCGCGATTTGCGCTTGGCCGGTTTTTTCCGTTTCATGCGGCGACGGAACGCTTCTTCCTCGTAATCGACGGCGGGGTTGGTTTCCATGGAGAGGATGCCGGCCGCCTGTTCCAGCGCATTCCCGTTTTCCACCTTGTGCCGGTAGGTTTGCTGGAGTTCTTCCCCCGCATGTTGCTTGCGTTCATTTTCAGGAACGCTGTCCCAGAACCGGAAAAGCTCGTGGAATACGTTGGCGGAAAACTCCTTGCCCATGCGCGATCCGTTGAATGTCTCCCGTCTGTCATGGTCGATGAATGTCACCCCGTAGAGCCGTCCGGTTTCGTTTTCCCGGAACACCACGCCGATGCGGTCCATTTCCAGCATTTTCACCAATTCCTCCCGTGATCGTGCACTGCGCATGGCGTTTGCCACCTGCCGCTGTATGGCCGGCGCCCATTTTCCGGCCTTGAAGTCTTTCGTATGCGAAAGCATCTTCTTTTCCAGCCACTCGCTGCCGAAACGTTTGCCGAAGCGGGAGCTTTTGAAGGGTGGGCTGACCACCTTGCCTTTGTCGTCGGTCACAGAATAAATGATACCGGTATAAGGGGTTCCCTTGTATTCGCCCCTGACTTGTTTTGCCTCGATGTTGAGCGTGGAAAGCAGGGCACTGTATTCGCCGAAAGTCTGGAAACGGTAACTTTCCAGCACGGCTTTGAGCGTGTTTCCGACCTGGTGCCTCACATCCCCCTTGGAAGTATTGACCTTTTTCAGTTCCGCTTTCGGGTTCCGTTCTTCCATATCCGCTCCGTTCCGCAGCCCGAAGTCCGTTTCTAATTCCCGGCAGGCGGCCATGGAACGTCTGTATTCGTAAACGTCGCTGATTTTCTGACCGTTTCCGTCCACGCAGACACTCACGATATGGATGTGGGTGTTGTGCGTGTCACTATGCTTGTAGGCGATGTATGGCTGGTCGCCATAGCCCATCTTTTCCATATACTTTGCCGTCAGTTCCTCCAATTGCGTATCCGTCAGCCGGTCTTCTGGTGCCGGACTGAGTGAGATGTGCAGGACCGGTTTTTCTGTGTTGCGGTTTGCCAGCAGGTAGTTTTCGAAAGACAGGAGCGTGAGGCGCATGTCTTTGCTCGGCAATCCCAGCCGGTCGGAAATCATGCGGTTTCCCGAGAGAGTTTCCGCCGCTCCTTTCGCTACTTTTTCGTGGTTATAGACGAGTGCGCCATACAGGTTTACCCCGTGACTTATCTTTGCAACCATTTCCGTTCGTATTCTTCGGTGAGTGCCATGATTTTTTTTGCAGAGAAGCATCAGTTCCAGGTTGTATTTTTCCAGTTTGTAAAGCAGGGACATTGCACGTTTCTCCCCGAAATTGGTCTTGATAGCCCGGACCACCTGGTTGTAGTTGTTACCTATTGCTTGGAATTGCCTGTGGAATTCCGTAAGACGGATGTAATAATCCATCGTTGCCTTGTCGGTTTTCACGACCTTGACGGTTCCTCCGAAGAGGGCTTTCTTGATGAACAACGTGCGGTCCCTGGCTTCGGATTCGGCCAGCAGTCTTTCAAACCGTCCGTTCTCTTCGGTGTTCAGGCAGAAACTATATTTGTGGTCTGCCGGATCGCCCTTGGGTCTTCTTCCCGTTCTGGTTCCTGTGTCTTTCCTCATTTCCTTTGAAGATTTGGTTCATATTTTTCCTTTGCCGGAATTCCGACTTTGGAGGAATTCCCCCGAGTGTGAGGGAGGGCAAGGCAGGTCTTTGTCGGACAAAAAACTTTTTGTCGGACGAAGACACAACTTGCTCTGTTCTTGGGAACAGAGAATCCTCCTGAAGTCGGATTGCTGCGCGACGTTCACGGCGTGCTGTTGGCTGATGAAATGCGCCTACCGCTTTATCCTGTTCCGACGATGCAAAATTATTTCAATAGAAATACTTGTAAAACAATGGGTTATGTGACTTGTTGCGACATCTGATGACATATGTAGCCAAGTGACTGGGAAAAGTATGACGGTATCGGAAAAAGCCCTTACTTTTGGCGTGACGCAAGGCTGCAAGCATTGGAGCGCTACATTGCGGAATGCCTGTTGTGGATACGGTACATGGTGCATGGTACGGATACTCCGTGGCATGGAATGTCGCAATGCCGGTTTTGTATCGGCGCATGAATACCGGTTTTGTCATGGAATTCCGCACCATGAACCGGAGCGGTGCCTTACGGACTGTCCGGTCGCGATGCCCGACGGTATATATTGTATGGATACATTGATTGCAGGACTGTCTGGTGGCATGACTTGTATGGATACAAAAGTACAAGTGGGACGTGGGTACATTTCAGCCTGTGACACTGCCATGTATCGAGGTATTGAAGCAAACGTGCACATTACGGAATATGCGGATATATCATGAACGAGAGAGAAACATTTATTTACGAACCTTCTAATCTCAAGAAGTTATGAGAAAGGAACCTCTATTCCCGGATTCCGGAAACAAGAAAGAAAACGATCCAAGCACCGTTGCGTTGGAACAGGTTACAGTGTCCCGGACGGAAGACTGTGCCGGAGATTCCGGTTGTACGGAACACCCGGACCGTGTGGAAATGTATGAAGAAACCTTCCTACGCCGGAGCGAGGGAGCTGGTAGAAAAGTGACTTGCATAAGCAGCGAGCTCCATGTCGTGCTGTCCCGTATTCTGCCCCTACTGGGTGATGGAATGACCGTGCCGGCTTTTCTGGATAATGTGCTGTCCCATCACATGAAAACCTATGGAAAAGAGATGGAGGAACTCGTTCGCCGGAAACTCGGCAAAGTGCGGTTCTGATTCCATTCCATTTCAGGTTGTTCCGCGTTATGTCATGTATCGGTACAAGGCGACCTGTGTTGTAATGCCGGATGCCATGACCTGATACAACTGGAGAAAAGAAAAACAGATTATTCACCCCAAATTCATGAAGATTATGAAGAAGGAACCCTTGTTCGTTGCTTTGAGTAACCAAAAAGGCGGAGTCGGCAAGTCCACCTTGACGATACTCCTTGCCAGTTATTTCCACTACTGTAAGGGAAAGAACGTGCTTGTGGTGGATTGTGACTATCCCCAGCACAGTATCCGGGATATCCGTGAGTGGGATGTCAGGGCTGTGGAAAAGAATGATACCCTCCAAAGCCGTCTGATGAACCAGTTCGGTGAAAGCGGACGGAAAGCCTACAATATCCTGACCTCTACCCCGGAAGAGGCCAAACAGACGGCTTTCGATTTTCTGGACCGTTCCGATACGACCTATGACCTTGTCCTTGTCGACCTTTCTGGAACAGTTAATGCCACGGGCGTATTCCAGTCGATTGTTAATATGGACTACCTTTTCGTTCCGGTCACACAGAACCGCATGGTCATGCAAAGCAGCATGAATTTTGTACTTGCCATCCGTGAACTCCTTGGTCGCAATCGTGAGTTTCCCTTGCATGAGGTACGCCTGTTCTGGAACCAGATAGACCGTCGTGTGTCCAGGGAAATGTATAATGCCTACATGGAGATCTTCCGTCACCTGAAACTCCGGGTACTGGAAACGGTACTTCCGAAAGCCGAACGCTATAACCGGGGCATTGGGCGTGACGGACAGGTTTTTCGCAGCACGCTGTTTCCGCCTTCGCCAGCTTTGTTGAAAGGCAGTAACCTCGATCTGCTTGCCGAAGAAATGGAAAAAATTCTCGGTCTTTAACCTGAACGACTATGGCAAACAAGAACCGATCAATTTACAGTGTGGATGAGGATATCCTTAAACGGGTGGTGGCTGGAGATACTTCCGCACTGGGGGAAATGGAGGAACAGAACTCCGTACCTGTAGGGGAAAAAGCTCCGGAAGCCGTAGCTCCGGGAAAGAGGGAGAAAGCATCCAGTTCCCCTCAAAAGCCGAATGAGGAAAAGATACGGACGGAACACGAGATGTATCGGAAACGTTTTTTGAGCGAACGGCTTACGGGAACCAGAAGGCAGACCTATATCCATGATTCGTTGTACCGTGTCCTCTCCGGCGCTCTTCCGGTCATTGCTCCGGATATGTCCGTCCCGACTTTTGTGAACAACGTATTGTCAGACCATCTGGAGCAATACGAGGAGGTGATAAATAGTATTTATAACGAAGAAGCAATAAAGAAACCTGTACAATGGAAGAAATAGTTTATTTGTCAGTACGTCTTGCCTGTATTTCCTACTTGTTATATAAGGTATGGGAGATGAAAGGGTAGGTAAGAAAATTGTGTGATTTGCTTTATGGGGACGCCGCATCCCGTAAGCGGAAAGGAACGAAGGAGGCTGTTCTACCCGTGGAAGAACGTGGAACGGACATGATGGGAAGTACCCGTTTTGTCTATCTGGATGAGAATGCCGGAAGGACGACAGCCCCGTATATGAGCCTTCCTCTGGAAACCGATTTTATCGGTGAGGATAAGATGCTGGGGGAAGAAGAAGTGGAGTGCGGCCTTTCTCTGGAAGAGATGAGACTTCTGAAAGAAGAACAGGAAGAACTGGACGGAAATGTCCCGGTGGTGGAATCTGTCACGCAGGCTGTTACCCAAGTCGACCTTGAAAATATGGGGGACGTACTTTTTGGTGTAAGGAGTTCAGACCGGGACGAGGAAAAGTCCCGTCGTGCGGCATTGACCCTGCACGCTATCCGGGAAACGGAAATGTACGCTGTCATTGAGACGCAGGTGGAGAACAAGGAGTTCCTTACGGAGCTGATGGGACGGTATCTGGATGCGGATGGCAATCCGATACAACAAAAGGTTACCAGGACAACGGTCGTTTCCGGCAAGGACTGGCGCAACCTGTTATGACGGATAGGTACTTCGGCGGTAGACAAAAATTCCTGGCATGCTCCATTCTTTGGGGATTATGTCAGGAATTGTTAATTCATGTTCTTTGCCTGCTTCAGGTCAGTTTTGTCCTGAGCGCATTCAATTTTCCGATATCCGTTTGGATTTTAATCATTTCATCGTACTGTTCGAAGGCCAGGGCAGATTTCAGTATATTTTGTTCAAAATCGACTCCTGTTCCTGTACACAATTTAGTGCCGATGGATACCAGTGAATTGTACAGGCAGTGCCCGCGGATATAGAGATATACATTTGTTTTCTGCACACCGAACAATACGTAATTTTCTGCTTCTTTTCCGAAATCACAACCACTGGATTCCATGATATCCCGGGTGGCTTTTTCCAGTCCGTCAGCCAGCCTTTCCAAAAATGACCGTCCGTTTTCCTGTTCATCGCCTTGCCTGTATTGTAGAGAGATACATTGTCTGAATGTTTCTTGGGTGAATTCGTTCATTCTGTTGTTTTCCTGCCAGAGCATCAGAAGAAAAGGCTTGTATACGATTTCGGAATACCGGTCCATAAATGAGATAAAATCAAACTTCCCTCGTACTTGTTCTTCAAATTGCTATTGCAGCCTTGGCGCAAAGGCACAGTGGTTTTCCCATGAATAGGTATAGGTCTGTAATACACCGTCTTCGGCGGAAAGTATTTCTCCCTGCAAACGGCGCAGGTCGCTGTCTATACAGATAAAGAATTTCTGTGAGAGAAAATCCCTGTATTTCAGACATTGGGTGCAGCCAGTAGTGCGGTTGCCCTTTTCATTCATCGTGGCGGGTATGAATTTGTATCGTCCGGCACGGTATTTTGGAAGAAGCTGTTGCCAGAACCATATATCGTCCCAGTCTTCGACATGAACCACTGCGTCCACATTGTACAGGAGAGTGGATGTAGCCAGTCCTTTTGCCGCTTTTTCGTAAAAGTCCCGTTTGTTCATGTTCATATTATTACTCCTCCAAATTCTGAATGAATACGATCTTGTCTTCCCAGCCGTTTGCGAATATATTCGGCGAATGGGTGGTCAATATCAACTGGCAGTTGGGGTTGAGTTTCCGTATCAGTCCGATCAGGCGGTCCTGCCAACTGATGTGCAGGGAGATTTCGGGTTCGTCCATCAGCAATATGTTCGGTTTTTCTTCCTGAAGAAAAACTGTGGTAAGAATCAGTAGGATTTGTTTTTCACCTGAAGAGAGCTGGTCCAACTGTATGTTAGAGCTGTTTGTCGTACCAGGTGTTTTTTTTCGTTCCTTTCAAGGAGAAAGTTATCGCATTGTTCTGGGGGTCGATTGTAATGTTCTTGCCGGTTTCCTCGAACAGGGAGTTTATAAGCCGGAAGAAATTGTCAATGCGCTGAAGGATGGTATCCGCCATTTCCGGAAAGTTCAGCATCTTCATCCGGTAGTCGAAAAAAAGAGGTTCCTTCCCCGTTTTGGGTATTTATTTTTATTCTTATCTTCCATGACGTCTTTCTTTAAAGATACAAAGCTATTGTTTTTCCGGCAAAAAAGCAAAAAGACTGCTGTTTATTCCTTGGGTGACAGTTTCTTTCCATGATAATGTCAAGTACCGGTTACCTGTACTGTCTTGTTTTCGGCTTTGCTGAAAATATGGACAAGTCTTTATAGGGGATGGTGGACAACAAGATATATAAT
>JAJPZM010000319.1 GCA_021204335.1 Parabacteroides sp.
GGGTAAATTAATACAGAAATTGTATGGAAAGGGTAAATTTACTCTCAACCGACCAGTCATCGTCGGAAGTAAGGATGACAGCAACCGGGCAAGCGAACCACACCGGTAGTACACGAACCAAGGCTACTCGAAGCCTAATCTCTCATTTTATGCTCCTTGCGGGAGTTATGTTAATTGCGTTGCTGACTTCGGGAAAGGCGATGGCTGATGATTACAAGATTACGTTGACCGGAAGTAATTTATCTCTACAAGGGGCGGCTGAAGATGGCACTCTCACGCAAGATCAGACTACCAAAACGATCACTCTTTTACCGGCAGATGGTTATAAATTACCGGAGGTTGAAAATATTTCTGTTGCAATAACAGATGGAAGTACATTAACTAAAGATGATGGAAGCGATGCAAGTAAGTGGAGCTATGCCGAAGGTGTAATAACTTTGGGTAATTTTGTTGATTTATCAAGTGGCATTACCGTAACAGCAGATGGAGTTCAAAAGAAAAATATAGCTACTTTAGCCACTCTGCAATATCAAGTTCAAGGTGGAGAAGCAACTGATGTAACAGGTTTTAATGCTGATAACGAACCATCCGGTAATTACACAGTCACTTTAGATGCATATACAAACAAAGACATTACTGTGACAGGTACTGCAACTGCCGAAAGTAATGCTACTTTAAGTGCTGCTTCGGTTACCGTATCGGCTGCAGAAGCAGTAACTACTGGTGCCAAAATTACTGTTACTTCTGAAGATGAAAGTAAAACGGTTGAGTACGTTGTCATGTTTACTATTCCTAACGACAAACTGAATGAAATCACTGTGCCTTCTGATTTGAGCAGTGGATTAACATTAGAAAGCCGTCTAACAGAAGATGGTGTTCGGGATTATTTAAAAGCAAATTATGGAACCTTTGAGATAACAACAGAAGGCGAACAGGATGGTTTATCTTTGGATGTAACATGGGCATTGAAAGATCAAACAACTTTCGATCCTGCCCCCGAAGCGACCAATGATTTTACCTGGACAATCACAGATGAAACACTGGAAACTGCCAAGCTGGATAAAACAGTAAGACAATGTCAGGCGATGTTACTATCACAAATGCTGAGGCTAGCACAAGTACTGTTCTTTCTTCGCTGACTTACAAAATTGGAACAGACGGTCAACCAGTCGATGTAACCAGCGATCTGTCAGGTTCCGACGCTTGCAATATCGAACTTCTGTATGGAACTGCTGTCGGTACAGAAATTACAGTAAACGTAGCATGCAAAGATAATGCAACAGCGAATGTTGATGGAGAAACTACCGCAACTGAATTCACTCTCACGTTAGATGCAGAAGGCAAAGCATCCTTGGCCCTTATCATTACACCGGAAAGCGAAACTCCTACCCGCACCGTTACTATCAACTTTACCACCGCAAAAGAATTGGTAACGGTAGTAACCGGAGTTCCTTCTACATATACTTTACCGCAAACCGTAGCTGACGAAGCAGCTGCCATCGCTTTGCTTGAGGCTATGGATATGTCAGATATTACCTTGACTGCCAACAGCGGAGTTGCCTTGAAACTGAAATGGGAATACAGCGGAAGTGAATTCAATAACGCAAGCGGTCAGTCAAATAACTTTACCTGGACGGTTGTAAAAGCAGAAGATGATAGTGAAATTACAGCAGCCGGAGGTGTAACAGCCACTGGAACAACAGCCGTTACTAACTACACTATAAGCACAGAAGCAGGCATCAGTGCTTTGACTTATCAAGTTGCCGGCGGTTCGAAAGAAACGATTTCACCGGTAAACGAAGATCCGTCGACCAACGACGTAACAGTCGCTTTCGGAACAAAGAGCATTACTGTGTCTATTACCCCGACCGATGCCAAAGCAACTGTCAGCCTTACCGACCAGCCAACTGAACATGGAACCTTGGTTGACGGAGTAACTTCTTATGAAACTCCGGTTCTTGAAGCGTTTAAGTTTACTATCACTGCCGAAGATGGAACGACAAAGAAGAACTTCATCATCAAGTTTACTGTCGATAAGGAAAAGATTACAGCTGTAACTGTTCCCGCCACATACAAACTGCCGGAAGCAGCAACGGATGAAGCTGCAGCCATCGCTATGTTGGCAGATATGGAAGGTGTCGTTATCAAAACAAATGGCGTAGCTCCGACGAAGTTGAACTGGACATACGATAAAAGTAATAATGGTAATAGTGAGTATACAAATGAAGGCGGAAAGACAAACGTCTTTAGCTGGTCAGCCGTTAGAAGCGACGCAGGTGATGCATTGGAAGCAGCCGCAGGCGTAACGATATAAGGAACAACTACGGTTACTAACTTTATGCCGGCTGTTACCGGTGATAAGTCGACAGAAGATGTTAAGATCACAAACGATAATCCGGTCGATAAGATTGGTGATGGTAAAACAGCTACAACCGTAAAGAGCATTGAAGTTCCTGCCGGTGTAACAACCGAACAGCTGACTATTGACAAGGCTACAATTGTTGAAAAGCTCGACTTGAAAGAATCAGTAGGTGAGATTGTATCGAATGAAGTAATTATTCCGGAAGTAGTTTTGGCTAGTGGCAAAACAACAGTTCTTGCTCTGCAATCGGGCAATGAGATCGCTAAGATCACGAATGCCGGAACAATGACATTGAAAGACGCTGCTGCCGTAGCTCCTCATTCACTGGCTGTCGAAACGCGTGCCGCCCTTTCAAACAGTGGTGCAGTAAAAGACGTAGCAAACAGCGGTAAATTCACTGACGAAACGGCAACGATCGTTACTGTAACCGGTGATGCAGACCTGGCAATCACTTCTTTGCCATCCAATAAGCTGAATGCCACAAGCAATGTAACTTTGGCTGTTGTTGCCGAATCCGCAAATGGAAATCTTACTTACCAATGGGAGAAAGAAAGCAGCAGTAATTGGATTGCTGCCGGTACAGAAGCTACGCTGACAGTAAAAAAGGTTGATGGCAATGCTAAGTTCCGTTGCAAAGTGGTAAGTACAAACAAGGGTGATAATGCTAAAACAACCACTCTTTACACTCCTGCCGTTTCGGTAACTTTCAAGAGTGCCGAAGATCCGTCGACTCCGTCCGATCCTACTTCAAGCACAAAGACTTACACCGTTACCTTGAAGAAAGTAACCGGTGCTACTTTCAACCAGAAAGAAACAACTACGGTGGAAGAAGGTAAAGATTTCTCATTCACTATCACATTGGCTAAGGATTACAACCAGTCGAAGCCGGTTGTAAAGGTTGGAACAACAACTTACACAGCCGATGCTAAGGGTGTTTACACAATCAAGAATATCGCCAAAGATATTACGGTTGAAGTAAGCGGTATCGTGAAGAATGCCGCAACAGGCGTTGAAGAGACGACAGAAGATGCCATTCGTGTATGGAGCGAAGGTTCTACCTTATATATCCATACTCCGGAAGCTGCCGATGTATATGTAGTCAGTGGGGCAGGTGCTTTGCAACGTCAGTTGAAAGCTGTTCCGGGCGATCAGAACATGCAGTTGCCGGCAGGCTTCTACATCGTTCGCGTCGGTACTTATACCGCTAAAGTGATTATTCGCTAATGTGACTATTCGCTAAGCGGTATTAATACCGGTTCCAAGGGTACACCAAACGGATCTTCACCAGTCCGGGCGTACCCTTTTTTCTTTCAATCCATATCTGATTATTCCGATGCAGTTCGTATCTTTAGCGACCTAATCAAAAATGATAAACACATGAACAGATTGTTTCTTTTTACGCTTACACTTATCTGTCACTGTCTGGTTACTTCCGCACAGGAGATAGAATACGCCCAACCGGTTAACAGCCCGGAGAGTTGCACCAGTATCATGGTCGGTAAAAAAGCCTCGGCAGACGGCTCGGTGATGACCAGCCACACATGCGACTCGAACTACCGCACCTGGATGGATATCGTCCCGTCGGCAACCTACGACAACGATACGACGGTTGCCATCTACAACGGACGGATGCATACCGAATATCCGGGCGACGAAACGAATGTCGAACTGAAAGGAACCATCCCCCAGGCATGTTCTACTTATCAGTATCTGAATACTTCCTATCCTTGCCTCAACGAGAAGCAACTGGGCATTGGCGAAACAACCATCTCCGGCCGCAAGGAAATGGTCAACAAGAACGGCATGTTTATGATCGAAGAACTGGAAAAGATCGCCTTGCAACGTTGCATGACCGCCCGCGACGCCATTCGCTTGATGGGAGAACTGGTGAAGAAGTACGGTTACGGCGACTCCGGCGAATGCCTGACCATTGCCGACCCGAACGAAGTCTGGATATTCGAAATCTTCGGAGAAGGGCCGGATAAGATCGGTGGCGTTTGGGCAGCTGTCCGCATTCCGGACGACCACGTCAGCGTATCGGCCAACGTTTCCCGCATCTCTACCTTAGATTTGAAAGACAAGAACAACTATATGGCTTCGGAGAATGTATTCGACGTAGCTAAAAAGATGGGATTCTGGGACGGGAAAGAACCATTCCGCTTCTGGAAAGCATACAGTGGCGGCAACTATTTCGGCGAACTGAAATCGTATAACCTGCGCGAGTTTGTTATCCTCAGCAAGCTGGCCCCTTCCCTGCACCTCTCATACGATGCGGAAGAACTGCCGCTGAGCGTGAAACCCGACAAACCGGTCTCAGTAACCGATGTAATGGCTCTTTTGCGTGAGACCTACGAAGGAACGGAATGGGATATGACGAAGAACCTGAAAGTTCTTGCCAAAAAGCAAGGCAGCGAAGAAAAGGATTCAATCATCAGTCCGGCTGCCAATCCCTGGATGACGACAGATATGATCAATATGCTGAACGGCGTGAAAGACGGGGTAGTTACCCGCAACCGCCTGGTAGCTGTTCCGCAATGTTCTTACTCGCATGTAATCCAGTTGCGCAGTTGGCTGCCGGATGCCATAGGCGGTATTGCTTGGATGTCGTTCGACAACCCGGGACAAAGCCCGCGTTTCCCCATTTTTGCCGGTTCCACCGCACTTCCGCCCAGCTTTAACATCTGCGGTCAACACCGTCACCGCGACGATGCCGCTATCTGGTCGTTCCGCGAAGCCAACAAATTGGCAACCGTACGTTGGGGACTGACCAAGGATATGATGCAAAGCGCCATTATGCATTTTGAAGAAAAAGGACAAATGGAACTGCCATTTGTAGAAGCCCAATACAAACAAATCCAGCAATCGAAAGGCGATGCCGCCGCCAACACCTACCTGACCGGTTATACTTCCGACTTTGCCGGAGCCACCATGCAACGCTGGCGGGAAATGGCAGACGAGTTCTGGAAGATGTTTGCGAGAGGTTTCTAAACAAAGAATTACATAACACATTAAACAATATCTTATGAAAGCATTATTTATATCCTGCGCCTTGTTGTTTTCCGCGCTCAGCGCATTTGCACAAGGCTATCAGTTTACCGAGGTGGTAACCGTTCCGGCTACTCCGGTAAAGAACCAGGCAGCTACCGGCACTTGCTGGTGTTTCGCCACTACCTCATTCATGGAATCGGAGTTGCTGCGTATGGGAAAAGGCGAATACGACCTTTCCGAAATGTTTATCGTACGCCAGAAATATATGAACCAGCTACAGGATAACTACCTGCGCCGCGGTGAAGGCAATATCGGACAGGGAAGCCTTTCGCACACCTTTATGAATGCTTACCGCCAGGTAGGCATCGTGCCGGAAGAAGCCTACCATGGTATCAATTACAACTCCGACCGCCACAACCACAGCGAGATGGTACAATATATGAAAGCGATTGCCGACGTAGCGGTAAAGAACAAGAAACGCAGCCCGGAATACGACAAACTGATACAAAACCTGTTCGATACTTATCTGGGAGAGCTGCCGGCTAAGTTCACCTACAAAGGCAAAGAATACACGCCCAAATCGTTCGCCCAGTCGTTAGGTTTGAATATGGACGATTATATCGAGCTGACCAGCTTTACCCATCATCCGTATTACAAGAAATTCGATGTCGAAGTGCCCGACAACTGGGAACATTCCCTGATGTATAACCTGCCGCTCGACGAAATGATGGAAGCCGTAGATTATGCCTTAAACAACGGTTTCACCGTATGTTGGGACGGTGATGTAAGCGAAAAAGGCTTCTCTTTCAAGAACGGCGTAGCCATCAATCCGGAAGTAAAGAAGGTGGAAGACTTCTCCAACACCGACCGCGCCCGTTTCGAAAAGATGGACGAAAAGGAACGTCTGGAAGAAGTCTACAAGTTCGAGCAGCCATATCCTGAAATCAACGTAACTCCCGAAGTCCGTCAGGAAGGCTACGAGGTATTCGTCACCACCGACGACCACTTGATGCACCTCACCGGCATTGCCAAAGACCAGAACGGCACCAAATATTACATCACCAAGAATTCATGGGGCACCGACCGCAACAAGTTCGGCGGCTATCTGAATATGTCAGAAAGCTTCGTTCGCGCCAAGACAATCTATGTGATGGTTCATAAAGATGCCATTCCGAAAGCCATCAAAACAAAATTGGGTTTATAGTGCGAGCCCGCTCCCTATATATTAAGGAAACAGGACTTCTTCGATCACATGCGGATAATGCGCATATTCCAATGCATGTACCTTTGTCGCTATATCTTCCGGTGTATCGGTGGGTAATACGTCGCATTTGGCCTGAAATATGATGTCGCCTTCGTCGTAGTTCTCGTTTATATAATGTATAGTGATGCCCGATTCCTTATCACCGGCAGCAACGACCGCTTCATGCACATGTATGCCGTACATCCCTTTTCCGCCATGTTTGGGCAGCAAAGCCGGATGGATATTGATGATTTTACCTGGATAAGCTTTCAGTAGCGCATCCGATATTTTATTCATGAAACCGGCTAACACAATCAAATCGATTTGATATTCTGCCAGTTTCGCTAAGACGGCCGTTCCTTCTACAAATTCGTCACGTGAAAATACGAAAGAGGGAATGGCCAGCTTATTAACGCGGGCATGAACGCCCACATACTTATTGTTCGACAAAACAACCGCCACTTTAATAGTTTCACTTTTAGAGAAGTACCGACCAATATTTTCGGCGTTCGTACCTGATCCGGAGGCAAAAATTGCTACGTTTTTCATATTTTCCACTGTTTTTGTGCACACGAAAAGAAAAAATGTGCAGTTTTCCGCATTTTTAGTGCATTAAATTGTTTTGTAACATAAAAAAATTCTTTTCTTTGCACTGCAAATTTAAAAAGTATATTCGTATTTATTAAT
>JAJPZM010000175.1 GCA_021204335.1 Parabacteroides sp.
AAAGGTTTATGTAAAATACCTTCTAACGGATATGATTTCAGAACTTTAATTATAGATTCTACCGTACCTCTTTTTTCATATGGATTCTTTCGATCTTTCGCCACAAGCATAATTTCTTCCGAGAAAAGTCTATTAAATCCCATATTTATATCTTCCATAGTTGTTCCACAATGAACAACGCTAGCTGCAGAGATACGCCCTTTCTGTCTGTCTCCTATATCCAATGTAGGAATACCAAAACTAGGAACTTCTAATATTCCACTCGAAGAATTTCCTATAACAGCTGAAATATAATTCAATGCAGAAAGATAACGAATTTTACCTAAAGAACTAAAAGATACTGCTCTATTTTTATTTCGGGAGACAAAATTCTGTATACAATCTATTATAGCTCTCCCACCCGTATCAGAATTAGGCAATATAAATACAATCCGATACTCGGGATGACGATCTAAAACATTCAATAAATTATTGCATTGCTGACGGGCTGTATCATTCTCTAATGTTACTGGATGATAAGTCACCAGCAAACTCTTCTCTCCCAACTCGAAACCCAAGCTCTTCTCTAATTCCTCCTTTGATAAGAACTTACATGTTTTTATATTATCTAATCCGATAGCTCCAACATTAAATACCCGATCCGGAGATTCCCCCAACTGAATGACTCTTTTACGATATTCTTCTGTTGAAGTGAAGTGCAAATGGCTCATTTTTGTAATAGCATGACGTATGGGATCATCATAAGCCCCTTCTGTTATTTCACCTCCATGCAAATGAGCGACAGGTATCTGATAAAACAATGCAGCAGACACTGCTGCCAATATCTCATACCGGTCACCCAAAACAACAATTATATCAGGTGACAAATCGCTATAAGCATCGGCAAAACCGATCGTTCCCAATCCAACAGATTTAGCAGTAGCATTTGCCGTATCGGAAGAAAGCAACATCTCTACTTTCTTATCAATGGTAAAACCATCTTTTTCTATTTCACGGTAAGTAAGCCCAAATTCAGGAGATAAATGCATATTGGTAGCAATCACCTGCAAAACAAGATCGTCCGAATCCTTAATTTTTTGCATTAAGCTACTCAGCAAACCATATTCGGCACGGCTACCGGTTATAACACAAACTTTTCTCATGATTCAATCAAATCATCAGGCATATAAACTTTTGTGGCAATTTCCCCTATCACCTCCGGCCACATCATCGGTGATAAACCATTTCCCGGACGCTTAACCGTCAGGTTATGTTCTGTAAACATTTCTCCTTTTTCAATTTTACAAGCAGCCACAATACTTTTTCTTGCAATAAGAATGTTTTTTTCTTCAGAGCGAGTTACTTGTTTGTCGTATTTACCTAAAGCTTTTTCTATATTCCGGATAGAAGCAACCATTACTTTTAATTCCTCCGGTTCTAATGAAGCCTTATGATCGGGACCCTCCATAGAACGGTCCAGGGTAAAATGCTTTTCAATCATAACAGCTCCCAAGGCAACCGCGGCTATCGGGACTTCTATACCTTTCGTATGATCCGAATAACCGACACTGAGACCAAACTGTTCTTTTAGATATTGCATTGCATGTAAGTTAACATCTTCCATAGGAGTCGGATATTCAGTATTACAATGCAATAGCGTAATCATATCTTTCGGAGCACCATTATCAACCAGTAGATTTACAGCATCCAAAATTTCACAGGGGACCGACATCCCAGTTGAAAGAATCACCGGTTCACGATATGCTGCGATACGTTTTAAATAAGGATAATTAGTTATTTCTCCGGATGGAACTTTCCATACGCCCAAATGCAAACCGCCCAGAAAATCGATACTTTCCAGATCAAAAGCAGTAGAAAGAAAACGAACACCTTTCGTCGCACAATAATCGATCAATGTTTTATGCTGTTCCTGAGATAATTCCAACTTCTTCAGCATCTCATATTGAGTTGTAGCTTTATGCATATTGCTCTGCTGATATTCAGCCATTAAAGCATCCTTAGATACTAAACGATCTGCTTTGAATGTCTGAAACTTAACATAATCGACACCAGCTTCCGCCGCCGCATCTATTAGTTGTCTGGCTATATCAATCGATCCATTATGATTTACACCAGCCTCTGCTATAATAAGCGTTCGTTCCATACTTATTACAATTTAATTTTTAATATTGCTGGATTTCCGGAATAAATTCCTTTTCTGACTATATTTTTCCGGACCATACTGCCCGCGGCAAAAACACATCCGTCGGTAATGCTGATGCCATTTACCAATACGGATTGACTGCCCAAAAAGACTCCTTGTCCGACAATACAGTTTCCATTTACCATACTCCCCGTAGATATATGGCAATAATCTCCGACAAAAGCATCATGCTCTATATTCGCAAATGTATTAATAATACATCCCGAGCCAATACGGGCATCCGCATTAACCATCGCCTGATGCATGATAACACTCCCCTCACCTACTGAAGCAAAGCGAGAAACATGAGCAGTCGAGGCTACTATTGTAGCCAAACGCCCACCCGCATTCTTTATCCGTTCATGCAATTTTATATGCAAAGAAGCATCTTTGATATGTCCGACTGTAACTACAAACAGGGCCTCTTCCACATAATCAGAAATAGTATCATCCGTCCCGATTACAGGATAGCCCAAAACAGTAGAGCCAACCAACTCAGGCATATCCAAAATACCCATAATTGAATATCCGGCACTTTCGGCTACATCAATTACAGACTTGCAATGCCCTCCGCCTCCTACTAATATGACTTTTTTATCAATCACAAACGAACACTACTTGGAATATTTACTATACGTTCCTCAAACCAACTGGTATTAACCAGATCGTCCGTTTCACAGTTTTCAAACATGGGGAGTTTATTCATCAATCCCCAAACCGGTCGGGTCATAACTCCGTTATCATTTGTATATTCCAGAAACTGATCGCGCTCGGACTTATTTGATAATAGAACTGCATTTAGCCAGTAATTGGAAATACAATCTTTCGGTTCAGTAAAGAAATCTATTGACAAACCAGCAAAGAAATCTTTATAAACAGCAGCTGTTTCACGTTTGTTTTCAACATAACGCTCTATATTTTCCATCTGTGCACAACCTAATGCAGCATTTATATTTGGCATTCTATAATTATAGCCAATATGATCGTGTATGAACTCCCAACGATGAGGAACCTTAGCCTGGGTTGTCAAATGCTTGGCATAAACACCCAGTTCAGGATCTTTAAACAACAGTATGCCGCCGCCGCCGGTGGTAATCGTTTTATTCCCATTAAAACTAATTACTCCTATTTTACCGAATGTTCCTGTATGTTGTCCTTTGTAAAAACTTCCGATACTTTCAGCTGCATCTTCTACCAATTCGATATGATATTGGTTACATATCCGAACAAGCTCCGTCATCTTAACAGGATGTCCGAAAGTATGCATTGGAACACACGCCTTTATTCGGCGTCCTGTTTTTTTATTATAACAACAACCATCCTTCATTTCAGCAGAAGCCAGCAGCCATTTTTCTAATTTTTCCGGTGACAATCCCATTGTATCTCTATCGACATCGATAAAAACAGGATGTGCACCAATATAACTGATAGCATTAGCCGTAGCTATAAAGATCAAAGCCTGGGATATAACTTCGTCATCCCGCTCTACTCCAACAAGCAATAACGCCATGTGAAGCGCATTAGTTCCATTCACACATACAACCGCTTTTGAAGAACCTGTATAATCAACAAGCATTTCCTCAAAACGGTCAACGAATTTACCTACGCTGGATACAAATGTCGTATCTATGCATTCATTCAAATACTTCTTTTCATTTCCTATAAAACAAGGAACATGAAGAGGTACCAGTTCATCTGTTCCATACAGATTATGAATAAAATCAACTACGGGCTTATACATTATACATATCAGCTTTATACTTCTTCAAATTTTCTTTATCCAGAAACCAGGCAATTGTTTCTTTCAATCCATCCTCCAATGAGTAGGAAGGTTCAAAGCCTGTTAACGATTTAATCTTTGTGTTATCTCCCCATAAACGGAATACCTCTGATTTCTTTGGACGAATACGAGCTTCATCTTCCACAAACCTGACATCCGAATCCATCAACCGGGCTATCATATTTAATGTATCCCGCATGGAAATTTCAAAATTACTGCAAACGTTTACTTCCTGTCCTATTGCTGCATCACATTTGGAAAGTTCTATAAAACCCTTACAAGTGTCCTTTACAAAGTTAAAATCGCGAGTAGGAGTCAAATCTCCCAGTTTTATCTCTTTTTTTCCATTAGCAATCTGAGTAATAATTGTCGGAATAATCGCCCGTGCAGACTGACGCGGTCCGTAAGTATTAAAAGGTCTTACTAAAACCACCGGCAACTCAAATGCATTATAAAAACTCATGGCAATTGCATCTGCACCAATTTTCGTAGCAGAATAAGGAGACTGAGGCTGCTTGGGATGTTTCTCATCTATCGGCACATATTGAGCCGTACCATACACCTCGGAAGTAGATGTAACCAATACCCTCTTTACTCCGTTTTCTCTAGCGGCCTGGCAGATATTTAAAGTACCTTTGATATTCGTATCGACATAACTATCCGGAGCTACGTAAGAATAAGGAATAGCAATCAAAGCAGCCAAATGAAATATCTGCTCCACATCTTTAGTAATATGTTTACAAAAATATGGATCACGAACATCTCCCGTTACAATTTCCAGGTTTGGATGCTTTACTCCATTCAGCCATCCCCAGTCATTGAAAGAGTTATAATAAGAAAGTGCCTTGACCTGATATCCTTGTTCCAGCAACATCTCCGTTAAATGCGAGCCGATAAATCCATCGGCACCTGTAATCAATACTTTTTTCATACTATTACTTCGATTGTTTATATTCTTTTTTCAATACTGAATACTGTTCCTTGCCAAATAGATAACCTACAGGCGCCAATAAAGCAAAAAGCAACATTCCAAAAGCTGCGTATAATTTACGGGGACCAATTGGGCGTTGTTTTACATACGGAGTCTCTATCACGCGAGCACGCTCTTTCTTTTCTCCAATAGATAAAGCCAAATCTTCGCGTTTTTGTAAGAGAATCAGATAAACAGTCTGATATATTTCTTGTTGACGTTTATAATTAACATATTCTCTTTCCACTGAAGGAATTGATCCCATTTTATCCATAAGAAGTTTTTCTTTTCCTTTCAGATCATCCAATGTCAGCTTAACTCCTTTCTTTGCATTTGCAATAGACAGAAAAACACTTTCCCTTAACTGATCGACCTGCTTATTAACCTGATCGATTAACGGGTTATTACCTTTGCTACTTTGTAACAACTTCGCACGTTCAAGCAAAATTTCATTATAAGTAGAAATAGGGCTAGCTTTCTCACCATCACTGATTGACAACAGAGAAGGGATCAAATTATAACGATTCTGAGGATCTTTAATATAAGTATCCAACAAATCAATCACCCGCATCTGGGCTTCGAGCTCAATAATCTTAGTCTGAAGTTCTTTCACCTGTTCTACATAAAACTGGACATCATATTCAATGTCAGTCATCTTATTTTGTTTCTTATAATGCTCGATCCGCATTTCGATATTACTAAGATCATTCATTACACTTTGAATGCGCTCATTCAAAAAAGTGATTGATTTCTCGCCTTCATAACGCTTTACAGAATCTTCCTGATTATTATAAATATCAATCAATTTTTGCAGAACATCCAGACCTCTTTTCTTTTCATAATCAGTATAAGATATTTCAACAACATTCGCATTTTTGGAATATTTATCAAACAATAAATCATCCGACAGCGTCTCAGCCGCCCAACCGGCAGGCGAAACTTCGATATCCATAGATAAAGGTTTCACTACATCATTGGCGTAGGATAAGGTAAAACGACCTCCTTCTAATTCTATTTCGGCTGGCAATGCATCAAAACTCAAACGAACCTTCTTTTTATTATCCGGATCCTCAATCTTCAAAGATACCTTACCATCTTTCTTTATATCTACATCAAATACAAAAGTAGCAGTCAAATTAGCTTGCGTCACAGAATCAGGAACCAACCGGAGTGGTGAATCTTCATACATTTTATATTTGTATGCATAAGGCTTATAATATGCCACATTCAACCCTAAAGCCAAAACCATTTCTTTCAGAGTCGTATTCGATGTCAATTTGGCCATTTCATCATCCAGATTGATGCTTCCACCGTTAATGCCGCCCAAACCAAAAGATTTCATAAGGCCTGAAGCCTCTTCCACATTAAATCCACTACCTGCACTACTTTTATCTTCTAAAAGTTGTATTTTAGCCATCATCTCATATGTTTTCGGAGTGTATATGAGATACAGTAAAGCTGGAATAATAGATATCAATCCTGCTATTATGAACAACTTCCAGTGACACAAATAATAAATTATAATCTTTTTAAGGCTAACTGTTTCTTTATCTTGTTGAATAGACTCCATGTTCTTCCTTAATTATTAAGATTGACAATTGTGATTACCATACTCGTGATAATTGAAATAGAACTGATTATCGATGTTAACAGAGACATTGTAAACTGTCTGTCAGAACTTGTACGAGCACGTTGTTTATTCTTGATCGGTTCAACATATACCACATCGTTTTGTTTCAGATAAAAACCGGGAGATGCAAATATAGCCGGATCCGTTAAATCCATACGATGAATCTCTTTCTGACCATTATTTTCACGTATCACCAAAACATTTTTTCGATTGGCAGTAATTGACAAATCACCAGCCGTACCTAAAGCATCCAAAATAGTCATCCTATCATTTTTTATCGAAAAAGGACCAGGTCTGTTAACCTCTCCCATTACTGTTACTTTAAAATTAAGTATCTGTACATCGACTAAAGGATTTTCTACGTATTTAGAAATCATTTCTTCCAATTTCTCAGCCAACTGCAAACGAGTCAAACCTATCACATATATTTTCCCTAAAACCGGGAAGTTTATATATCCTTCACGATCTACCAAATAAGTATATAATGTCTGAGATGCCATAATAGGTTGATCTCCTTCCGAAGAATAGGCAAAGACAGGAGGATTAAACGGTGTTGCTGAAGCCGGATCCCAAGCTGTAACAGATATAGACAATAAATCATCATAAGTTATGCCTGTTATATATTTCTGACTCATCGTTTCCAGCTGTCCTGTCGTTAACGAGTCAATACCCTGAAAATAAACAACATCTTTCGGTGTAGAACAA
>JAJPZM010000411.1 GCA_021204335.1 Parabacteroides sp.
TTTTTACCGAAATAAACAATAGCTAAAGGGGCTATCCACTTTTTGGACAGTCCCCGATTAATACTAGTTGTTTCATGTCTTGCGTTCTGTGTCGTTATTTTCCGCCGGCAGGCAAATGCTTTAGCCAGTAGTCGGCCATGCTTTTGCGCAGGTGGAAGGAGGTGCCTTCGCGTTCGTAGATGCCGTGGCTGCGCATCGGGTAGCTGAGCTGGCTGAATATCTTGCCGTATTTCACCAGTTCGTTGACCAGCATTTCGCAGTTCTGGTAATGTACGTTGTCGTCGCCGGTTCCGTGGATCAGCAGCAGGTTTCCTTTCAGGCCTTGGGCGTAGGAGATGGGGGAGCCTTTGCGGTAGCCATTCGGATTGTTCTGCGGCGTGTTCATGTAACGTTCCTGATAAACGGTGTCGTACAGGCGTTGGTCGGCAACGAAAGCGATGGCGATTCCGGTGTGGAATACGTCCGGGTAACGGAACATGCAGTTCAGTGTCTGGCTACCTCCGCCGCTCCATCCGGTGATACCGATGCGGGTCGAGTCGATAAACGAAAATTGTTTGGCCAGATCCTGTATGCCGCGTGCCTGGTCTTCAGAGGCGAAGGTGCCGACTTCTCCATAGATACACTTGCGCCATTTGCGTCCGCGTGGGGCGTTGGCTCCGCGGTTTTCGATGCTGACGTAGATGTAGCCCTGGTTTACCATATACTGGTTCCAGAGGTCGCCGCCTCCCCATACGTCCTGGACGGTAGAGCCTGCCGGTTCGCCGTAGACTTCAAGGATTACCGGATATTTCTTCGACGGATCGAAGTTGACAGGTTTAATCATGCAGGCATCCAGCTCGAGGTCACCCGATTTGACCTTGACAAACTCTTTCGGGTTCAGTCCCAGCGCGTCGTATTGCGCTTTTGCCTGTGCGTTATCTTCAATCATACGTACGGATTGATGCTTCGGGAAGGCAACCATGTCGATTACGGACGGTGTTACGGAGTTGCTCCAGGTATGAACTGCCCATTTCCCGGTAGGAGACATGTTATAGCGATGCTGTCCCGGCTCGTTTGCAGGGCTGAGGCGTTTCACCTCGCCTTTGCCGAACAGGTTGGCGCTGTAGAGGTAGCGTTGCGTGTAATTATCCGGCGAAGCGATGAAGTAAACCAACCCCTTCTGCAAGTCGGTGCCGACCGGTTGAATGTAATCGAAATCTCCCTGCGTTATCGGAATGATCTCTTTTCCGTCGCGGCTGATGCGGTACAGATGGCGCCAGCCGCTCCGTTCGCTCTCCCAGGTGAAGTACTGGTTCTTTTTCAGCCACAGGATATTATCGTTGGTATCCAGCCAGGCGGCGTCTTTGTCGGTAAAGATGTTTTCGGGCGTGGCGCTGCCGACGCGGGCGATCCATACCTTGTTGGTATTCTGCTCCCGGTTCAACTGCTGGATGAATAGTTCGTTGCTTTCGGGGATGAAATCCATGCGGGGGATGTAGTTGTTGCGCGGGTCGCCGGGAATATCGATCCAGGTGGTTGTCCCGCCATCGGCCGGCATGTAGCCTACTTTGACGGCCGAGTTGGTCGTACCTGCTTTCGGGTAGGGGAAATGTAGAACGGTGGGATAAATGGAATCGACATTGTTGATAATATCGAATACGCCGGTTCCTTTCGTATCGTTCTGCCAGTAGGCGATATAGTTACCGTCGGGGCTCCAGCGGAAACCGTCGCGGCAAGCGAATTCTTCTTCATACACCCAGTCGAACGTGCCGTTAACGATCGTCGCGTTGCCATCGTCGGTCAGTTGGGTTATTTTGCCTGAGTTTATATCTTCTACATATATATTATTGTTGGAGACGTAAGTAACGTGCGTGCCGTCGGGTGAGAATTTGGCAAACATCATGGATGATTCGGGCAGGCCTTTACCCAGTTGGCGTAGGTTGCCGTCGCTCAACGTCAGTACCCAGTAATCGCCCCGGGTGTCGTATCGCCAGACACGTTGCGTATTGTTATAGATAAGAACTTTCTCATTGTCGTTGCTCCAGGAGATGCTTCGGATGGCAATCGGTTTGCCGGTCGCTTTGTCGGTGAACATGGAAGAAGGGATGATCACTTCGCGGGCATTGTCTTTGGCGCGGTAGGCGACGACATCCATTCCGCCGTCTTTTTCGTTTCTTTCCAGGCAGCTGTAACGTTCGCCGTCTTTCATCCAGTTCATGGCGCCGATGCCCTTGGTCTGTATCAGTTTTCCGCTGAGCACGTCTTCCAGGTATAATTTACCGCGCGTCTCTACTTTTTCACTTTTGGCAGACGGATCTCCATCCGTCTCCGTCCGGTTTTCCCAAGGCATGATTTGTGCCATGATTACATTTCCAGTCAGCAGACACCAGGCTGCCGGAAGAACGAGTTTGTTTAGTTTCATGTATATCGGTTATTAAAGTTTGCTGTCTGCAAAGAACGGAAAGTTCTTCGATATGGCAAAGGAGAAACTATTTATTTGAGAGAGGGGTAAACAAGAACGCCGCCTTCGGGAGAACCCGTCGGCGGCCTTCTTATATAATAAAGAACTAATTAAGCATTGAGTACTTTTTTGAAGCGGGCGAGGAACTCTTTCGCCTCGTCCATTGTCAGGCAGAGGGGCGGAAGCAGACGGATGGTGTTGGTTCCGGCAACGCCAGTGAATACCTTTTCTTCAAAAAGAAGTTTGCTGCGTACTTCTTTGATCGACTCTTCGAACTCGATGCCGATCATCAGTCCGCGTCCGCGAATTTCCTTGATGCCCGGCAGTTTGTGTAATTCCTCAAGCAGGAATTCCCCGACTTTGGCTGCATTGGCAATCAGTTGTTCGTTCTCCATGATGTCGAGTACGGCGATGGCGGCGGCACAAGCCAGATGGTTACCGCCGAAAGTCGTTCCCAGCATGCCGTAGACGGGCTTGAACATCGGGCTGATCAGCAAGCCGCCCATCGGGAAACCGTTGCCGATTCCTTTGGCTACCGAGATCAGATCCGGTTGGATGCCGGCATATTGGTGGGCGAAGAATTTACCGCTACGTCCGTACCCCGACTGTATTTCGTCGAGGATCAGACAAGCTTCGTATTTCGTACATAAGGCGCGCAGCTCCTTCATAAAGTCGTCCGTCGGAAACTGGATACCGCCAACGCCCTGAATGCCTTCTATGATAACGGAAGAAACATCTCCCTTTTTTAGTTCTGCTTCAACGGCTGCCGCATCGTTCAGCGGCAGGTAGGTTACAGCCAGGTCTTCGTTGACCGGAGCAATAATCTTCGGGTTATCCGTTACGCGAACGGCGGCCGAAGTACGTCCGTGGAACGCATGTTTGAAAGCGATCACCCGTTTTTTCCCGTTGTGGAAAGAAGCCAGCTTCAAGGCATTCTCGTTTGCTTCGGCTCCCGAGTTGATCAGGAACAGGGAATAATCGTCGTAGCCGGAAGCCTTACCCAGTTTGTCGGCAAGCTTTTGTTGCAGGCTGTTGATAACCGAGTTGGAATAGAATCCCAACTTGTTTACCTGGTCGGTGATAGCAACTACGTAAGTAGGGTGGCTGTGGCCGACCGAGATAACGGCATGTCCGCCATATAGGTCGAGGTATTCGGTACCTTCCGCATCCCATACGTGGCATCCCTTGCCTTTAACGATTTCTATATTAAATAAAGGATATACGTCGAATAGTTTCATACTCTTTTAAATTAAAAAGCTGACGGTTTCAGGTGTAACCCGACGGTTTCTTCCAGACCGAACAGCAGGTTCATATTATGCACAGCTTGTCCGCTGGCTCCTTTCAACAAATTGTCGATCATGGAAACGATCAGCAGCTTGTTTTCGTATTTCTGAAGATACAGGAGGCACTTGTTGGTATTGACTACCTGCTTCAGATCCGGGTTCTTATCGGTGATGAAAGTGAAAGAGTGGTCGTCGTAATACTCCTCGTAAATACGGCGGATCTCATCCAGTCCCACTTTGCAATCGATATAAGTCGTTGCAAAAATACCACGCGAGAAATTGCCGCGCACCGGAATAAAGTTGATACTGCTTTCGAAACTATTCTGCAACTGGCGCAGGCTCTGACCGATCTCTGCCAGATGCTGGTGCGTGAACGGTTTATAGATCGAAATGTTATCGTTTCGCCAACTGAAATGCGAGGTGGCCGAAGGCTTCACGCCCGCTCCCGTAGAACCGGTGATGGCATTGACATGCGGCTCCGAGTTCAACATCAGATGTTTGGCCAGCGGCAAAACCGCTAACTGGATACAGGTGGCAAAACAACCGGGGTTCGCAATGTGTCGGGCGTTGCAGATACGTCGTCGGTTCAGTTCGGGCAGGCCGTAAACGAAATCGTGTTCGTCGCTTTCGATACGGTAGTCCATGCTGAGGTCGATGATCTTCACGTTCTCGGGGACAGTATGGCTTTCCATGAATTTCTTCGTATCGCCATGAGCGGTACAGAAAAACAGGAGGTCGATGCTGTCGAGCGGAAGCTGGTCGGTAAAACGCATGTCGGTTTCGCCGAACAATCCGCCGTGAACGTCTGTGATCAGGTTGCCGGCGTTGCTGGTACTATTCACAAATGTAATCTCGGCGTCCGGGTGATTAAGCAACAGGCGGATTAATTCGCCTGCCGTATATCCCGCACCACCTATAATTCCGATCTTAATCATATTTCTTCGTCCTTATGGTTGTTATAATAAACACGCAACGGCGTGGAAGTTACTTTGATAAAGCCTTTGGCGTCTTCTGCCGTCCAGCCTTTCTGTATTTCGCCGTATTCGCCGAACTTGGTCTTCACCAGGTCGTCTTCCGACTCGACGCCGACGGTCGAGAACGACAGCGGACGCAGTTCGAGGATAGCCATACCGTTTACGTTGCGCTGCGATTCCTGCAACATGGCTTCGATGTCGCGCATAACCGGTTCGAGGTACTGGCTTTCGTGCAGGAACATGCCATACCAGTTGGCAACCTGGTCTTTCCAGTACTGCTGCCATTTGCTCAGCGTATATTTTTCCAGGAAACGGTGTGCACCGATAATCAGCATCGGAGCGGCGGCTTCGAAACCGACACGTCCCTTGATACCGATAATCGTATCGCCTATGTGCATGTCGCGGCCAATACCGTAGGCAGCGCCGATCTCTTCCACTTTCTGGATAGCGGCGATCTTGTCTTCAAATACCTCACCGTTGACAGCGTGGATCTCGCCTTTCTTAAATTCGATACGCAGTTCTTCGCTGCCTGTCTTTTCAACCTGTTTCAAGTAAGCGCTTTCGGGCAATCCCTGAGCCGAGTCGAGGATTTCGCCGCCGCAGATAGAAGTCCCCCACAAACCTACGTTATAAGAATATTTCAGTTTGGTGAAGTCAGCTTCAAAGCCATGTTCTTTCAGGTAGTTGATTTCGTATTCACGAGTCAGCGCCATATCGCGGGTCAGCGTGATGATCTCCACGTTCGGAGCCAGCACCAGGAAAGTCATGTCGAAACGGATCTGGTCGTTGCCGGCGCCGGTCGAACCGTGAGCGATGGCATCCGCACCGATCTCGTTGGCGTAACGGGCGATAGCCAATGCCTGGAAAATACGTTCGGAGCTAACGGAGATAGGGTAGGTGCCGTTACGTAATACGTTGCCGAATACCATATATTTCAGGCTCTTTTCGTAATATTCCTTGGTTACGTCGATCGTTACATATTTGGTTGCGCCCAATTTGTAGGCGTTTTCTTCGTTCTGTTTCAGTTGCTCTTCGCTGAACCCACCCGTATTGGCGCAGGCTGCATAAACTTCGTACCCTTTTTCCTTGGCAAGGTACATCACTGTGAAAGAGGTATCCAAACCCCCGCTGAATGCAACTACTACTTTCTTTTTCATTGTCTGTCTATTTTATTTATTATTATTTTTTCTCTTTCGTCTGCTTCCCGTTTGGCACGGTGCGGATCGGCAGGGTCGAACAGCATCGCCGTACAGATGCAATATTTCCGGTTCGTGCGTTCCAGAATGTCATGGTTCACACAACCATTGCACCCACGCCAGAAAGACTCGTCGTCAGTCAGGTCGGAAAAGGTAACAGGCACATATCCCAGTTCCGTATTCATCTTCATCACCGCAGCACCCGAAGTGAGACTGAATACTTTCGCCTTCGGCCAACGCATGCGAGCCAGCTGGAAGGTCATGTCCTTGATCCGTTTGGCAATGCCCAGACCACGGAAATCCGGATGAACAATCAATCCGGAAGTGGTAACATACCGTTTATTCCCCCACGACTCGATATAACTGAAACCGGCAAACTTATCCTCTGCCAGCGCAATGACCGCTTTCCCTTCAATCATTTTTTGTGCAACATACTCGTGAGTACGTTTTGCGATACCGGTTCCGCGTACTTTAGCAGCGGCCTCAATAGTATCAAGAATAGTGTCGACATATACCTCATGAGAGGCATCAGCGATCATTACATCGATTTCTGTTTCTTGTTCCATTTCTTAAGCTTGTTCTTAGTCTTCTTTGTTTATAAACGGAAGATTTCGTCTTCCCCCTTTCTCGCCTTATATAAAATGTGATAATGCTTTTACTATTCTGTCACGGCTGATCCCTTCGCGTGGGATGATCAGGATCGTGTCGTCTCCGGCAATCGTCCCCAATATCTCATGCGGCGCATGTGTGTCGATGTCGGAAGCAATGCCCATCGCATATCCCGGTCGTGTCTTGACTACTGCCAGATTTCCGGAAAATTCGATGTTCGGATGATGTAGTACCTGAACCTTGTTCGGCTGTATCAACGCTGAATAATCGGGCAGGCAATAGGCATAATCACCGTTCGCATCGTGTACTTTGGCTACTTTCAGTTGCTTTATGTCGCGCGACAAAGTAGCTTGTGTAACCTGAAATCCGCTGGTTTCCAATTCCTTCAGCAGCTCTTCCTGGTTACATATCGCCTTCGTTTGTATGATACGGCAGATAGCGTCCAATCGTTCCTTTTTTGTACTCATGTTTGTATATTTATGCAAAACGGTTGCAAATATAAAGGGAATAGTTGAATAAATATGCATATCTGCCCGGTTTTTTGTATAATTATTTATCCTGTATCTCCGGCGATCAAAAATACCCTTGGAATTGTTCTATTCTTATAAAGAAATAGATAATTTTGCATTCATAAAACTAAATGAGAGAGATGAAAAAGATTACAGGTTTATTGATGGCGATGCTCCTGATGCTGAGTGCTTGCGGGGGTGTGCCTTTGACAGGGCGAAAACAAGT
>JAJPZM010000353.1:0-3995 GCA_021204335.1 Parabacteroides sp.
TCCACAGCCTGAATATCATAAGGAACGATGTTTTAATTTTATACGCAAAATAATTATAGGGTGATGTCTTTAAAAGAGAACAAATTAAATATAGGAAATAACGACACCATTGATGCTATAAAAAATGATTTACTAATCTATGAGAATGTCAAACAAATTCCTATAACTCCGTATCCTTCATATACACAATACGGGCTGGTAATGCTTTGCTCCGAAGGGAGTGCCTTACTCAAGGTTTATTCGTACGAACACTTGCTTGTAAAGAATGAACTAGCAATCATTTTCCCGGGGCAACTTATATTCATCAATGAGATAAGCGGTAATTTTACCGTAAAAGCATTCGCTGTCTCACAAGCACTATTCAATGACGTATTAAGCGGAATCCATCGGTTCTCGCCTCATTTTTTCTTCTATATGAGAAGCCATTATCATTACAGGCTGACCGAAAGCGAGTGTTTTAACTTCGGCAATTATTTTAATCTGGTATGCACGAAAGCCCAGTCGCCCTCCAACCTGTATCCCCGGGAATCTGTAATACATATATTACGTATTCTCTACCTGGACTTGTATAATACGTATAAGATCAGTTCCCTTCCATATATCCCTACTATGGATGCACACAAAAAAGAACTTGCCGACAAGTTTTTTTTTCTGATCATGAAACATTACAAAGAAAACAGGGAGGTCGCATTCTATGCCAAAGAGTTATGCATTACCCCTAAGTATTTGACTACAATAGTTAAAACGGTCAGCGGGAAATCTGCCAAAGACTGGATATTGGAATATATCATACTGGAGATAAAAGCATTGCTGAGAGATTCATCGCTTAACATTCAGGAGATCGCATTAAAAACAAATTTTGCCAACCAGTCATCCCTGGGGCGGTTCTTCCGCAAGCATACGGGCATGTCTCCTTCCGAGTACAGGAAAAGTATGGTAGAAACAAATTTTTAAGTTAAATAAATATCTAATCGTTAATAAAGTAAAGCTATGAACAGAAGTCAATTGATCAATGAATTATCAGAAAAAACAGAAATCAGTAAACGGGATGTTAAAACAATACTCGATGCCTTTACTGAAATGGTTGCCGAAAAGACAAAAGCAGGCGACCGTGTTTTCATCCCGGGTTTCGGAGCATTCAAACCGCGCCTGCAAACAAGTCGTCCGGCCAGAAACCCCAGAAACGGCGATGTTATCCAACTCATACCACGAACCATCGTACACTTCAAATGCGCCTCTCTTCTGATAGAGAAAATGAATCAAAAGTAAAAAGACAGAAAGGGCTTATTTGAAATAAGCCCTTTTTTATTTGCTGTAACCGTATATTACCTTTAGATTGGTTGACGTCTTGGTTGACACAAACCACGTCAACCAGCCCCAAATCGCCCATATTCACCCCATATTAGGGCATAAAAAAGAGGCTCACAATCTCTTGTAAGCCTCTCATTATCAATTGCTCAGCAAATGTCGGGATGACAGGATTTGAACCTGCGACCACACGCCCCCCAGACGCGTACTCTACCGGGCTGAGCTACATCCCGTTTTTGTTTACGGCTGCAAAGGTAGTATTTTTACTTTATACTCCAAAACTTTCGCGGTAAAAATCTAACGACTCCAGTATTTTCTCTTTCGTTACTGCCTGATTTATCTGAACTTCACCGATTTTAGAAAGCAAGGTAAAGTTGATAATACCGCCCTCATTCTTCTTATCATGCGTCATCAGTTCGTATAGAGTATCGTAATCTTTGCAATCGAACACAAATGCAGGATAGTATTCTTTGATATACTGAAGCACCTGGCTCAGGTTCGCAGACGGGAAACCGCAAAGCTTATGCGACAGATACAATTCGCTTATAATACCGGCAGCTACCGCATGACCATGCAATAAAGGACGGTTCTTTTTAAACGACAGGCTTTCGTAGGCATGACCGATCGTATGGCCGAAGTTAAGCGCCTTACGGATGCCATGCTCTTTGGGATCTTCCGCAACGATGCGTTCCTTTACGGCAACCGACTGGGCAACCATCTTATTCAGGAAAGCATAATCCATCTTCTGGTCGAGGTCGAACAACATCACTGTCGCATAGGTATCCATCGAGCTGATCAGCGCATGTTTGATCATTTCGGCATAGCCGGACAAGAGATTGTCGCGATCCAACGTACGCAGGAACTCGCAATCAATAAAGACACATTCGGGTGGATAGAAAGAACCTATTTCGTTTTTCAATCCGTTAAAGTTGATACCGGTCTTTCCCCCGACAGCGGCATCTACCGAAGCCATCAGTGTTGTTGGGATATTAACCGTTTTCAGTCCGCGTTTGAAGGTGGCACCGGCAAAACCTCCCATATCGGTTATCATTCCCCCTCCCAGGTTCACCAGCAACGAGTTGCGGGAAGCTCCTTCGTTGGAGAGACGCATCCAGATATTAGAGAGAGCTTCCAAACCTTTATGCGTATCGCCGGCATCGACGGTTATTACCGGGGCACCCTTGATTGCCGGAACATCCTGCACCAAAGGATAACACTTTTCCTGTGTATTCGTATCTGTGAGAACAAACAACTTATCGTAATTCAGTGCGGCAAGGAACTTCTGCAGGTCTGCCTTCAGATCCTTACTGATCACTACTTTTTGATTGGCCATATTTCTTACTATTTTACTTCTTAGGTTACAAAGGTATTATTTGTAATCCGATTATCAAAAAAGAATGCATCGAATGACAAACAAGCAGGCAGTTATTGAGGATAAAGCTTACGCTTTTATCTGATAAGCCGCGCGGTTTTTAGTCTATAAGGTGGCGGGCAACGGGCTATAGGATAGAAAGTGCTACCCTTTAGGATACGAGCCGGCACTATATAGGGAAGAAACCGGGACTATAGTGCAATGTCTGCCGGCATGAGTGTCCCGGATGACCAAAACAATAGTTTTACCACTTGCCAAACCTGCTAAAAACAGCTCCCCACAGAACGATTCCAACTTTAGGTGTCACCCGTCACCGTTTTCAGATAACTGGTACATAGTGAATTATAGTGAAGGGTGAGTCGTTTTTAACTTTTTTAAGAAAAGCATAGGGTAGTGTCCTAAACGACCACCCATAAAGACACGGGTAGGCATCGAAGGACAAGCGGATAGGCACCCATTTTTTAAGGTATGGTCTTTTGAAATGTTAAGACCTTAGTTTTGATTTCAAAATAAGGGACTTTTAAACTCAAAAGACTGGTCTTTTTTGAGATAGATTTGTATTGTTTGGGTGAAAGCAGTAGGGTTCATCGTATCTTACTATATCCTAATATGTTACAAACAGGGTGAAAGGTGAAGGGTAAGTATTGAAATGATATTGAGAGAGCCGGTTTAATGTCGTTGTATTGAACCCGCCAGCGGACTATCTACATTATATTATATAAATAAGGCAATCAACAGCGGAAGATAATCCTTTAACTCGAAGCGGAGACTTTTGAGGGCTTGCTGAATCCGATAATCGACCGTCTTTGAAGATACGCCCAATATCGTAGCTATTTCATTATAGGTCTTTCCGTCGATCCGGTTCCACACAAAAGCCTCCCGATATGTTTGCGGGAGCTTCTCCAGTGCCTCCTCTATTTTTTGCGTTAATTCTTCCACAACATAAAAGTCCGGATCTTCAAACCGGGACTACCAGTTGCTGGCAATGAGTAAATGCACCTGCTCATGCAAACGAACTTTTTCCAGATGATTGATGCATTTATTCTTCACGGCACGAAAAAGATAACCGTTCAGGGAAGATTCGACCGTAATCTCTTTCCGGTGTTCCCAGATCCCAACCATCATATCCTGTATGAGCTCCTCCGCATCATTCATCCCGACGAACTGTGTTGCATAGGCGCAAAGCACAGGGTAATACCTTAAGAAAAAAGTATTAAAAGCTTTTTATCTCCCCGTTGAAGAGCCACGAACAATCTTTCATCTTCTGTGCCTTGATTCATGTGCCTTTATTTTAAGTCGTTTTATCAATGAATTA
>JAJPZM010000353.1:4005-7226 GCA_021204335.1 Parabacteroides sp.
GGAACTTTCATTCCTGAGCTGTCATATTAGTAAAGAAGAAAAAAGAAAGAATGAATCAGAATAAAGAGATAAACGAGCTGGATTTGTTTCGATATATGAACCGTGAACTAAGCGGCGAGGAACAAACCGAAGTAGAAGAATGGATCAATGCATCGGAAGAAAACCGGAAGATTGCAGAAGATTACTATCAACTATCTTTTGCCGTTACTTCCCTACAGTTCATCAAACGCTCGGCTCCGCAAAAGGCACTGGAAAAGGTCGACAAACGGCTAAAGAAAGAACAGTTCCGGAAAATATATCTTTTCGTTCAAAGGGTGGCTGTCATTTTACTGTTGCCTTTACTCGTTCTTTCCGGCTACCTCCTGCTGCAACCTGAAAAGGAAGCGCCTGTTTTTTATCTGGAAGCCCGTATGACGCCGGGAATGATCGGTTCAACTATTTTACCCGACGGCACAAAAGTGTGGCTCAACTCCTCCTCTTATCTTAAATACCCGAACATCTTTTCCGGCGATACCCGCGAAGTGACGCTCGACGGAGAAGCTTATTTCGAAGTAGTAGCCAATGCGGAAAAGCCTTTTATCGTTCATACGGATAATTCGTCCGTTAAAGTGTTAGGTACAGAATTCAATATGGATGCCTACAGCAGCAACGGTTTTATAGCAACAACCCTTGTCGAAGGCTCCATTGAATTCAAGTACCAGAACGAAGACCACCTGTCGCAGACGATGAGAATAAGACCGAACGAACAGGTTATTTACGACAAGAAAACCAACCGTACCCAGGTAGGCGAGACGTATGTAGCCAAAGATATAGCCTGGAAAAACGGCCAGATCATTTTAAAAGACACTCCTTTATCAGATATATTGTGGATACTGAGTAAGCGGTTTAACGTGGAGTTTACAGTTAAAAAACGGCTTTCTACAAATACTCTTTTACCGGTGTGTTTACCAATCAACAGGTCGAACGCGTATTGGAACATTTCAAACGATCATCCGGCATCCGGTATAAAATGGATTATCAACTCGACAAGGATGGCGAAATCATCAAAAGCCGGGTCGAGTTATATTAACAATGTCTAATCTTAAAAATCAAAGAAACTATCATGAGAACAAGAGATCCTTAAAGCAAAAAACACACGAATAAATATGGGCGTATCTATTCGTGTGAAAAAAAAACGACACTTGTCAAGGGCAAGCTAATATTTTTGTTTACCATTAAAAACACTGTAAATCTATGCGAAAAAGAAGTAATATCAAAACGAAAATACTCTTACGTATGAAAATAACTGCATTATTGCTAGTCGCCACCTTTACAATAGTAAACGCGGCAAATACGTATAGTCAGACAGCCTCATTATCTGTCGAGGCTACAAATCAGACCATACAAACGGTTTTGGATCGTATTGAATCCCAGTCGGAATTCAAATTCTTCTACAATACGAAGCAAGTGAATACGAACAAGCTGGTCTCTATCCGTGCCAGTCAAAAAAAATGTATTCGAAGTATTGGACAATCTCTTCAGGAATACGGATATAAAATATGAAGTACTGGATAAGAACATTATTCTGACAACAAAAACAGAAACGACGGCAAACACTGCCCGCGCTATCAGCCAGCAGGACAAAACAGTCAGCGGCGTGGTAGTAGACCAGAACGGCGATCCGGTGATCGGTGCCAATGTGATGGTGAAAGGAACAACCATAGGCTCCATTACAGGTGTTGATGGCGATTTCATCCTCAACAGTGTTCCGCAATCGGCTGTCCTGGTGATTTCTTATATCGGTTATATAACAAAAGAAGTACCTGTCGGAAAGCAGCAAGCGATGAAGATCGTCCTGGTGGAAGACCTGCAGAAGCTGGATGAAGTTGTCGTTGTCGGTTACGGTACGATGAAAAAGAGCGATATTACGGGAGCTATCTCGTCTGTAAGCGAGGAGCAAATCTCCCGTCAGGCTGTAGCCAATGTTTCTTCCGCATTGCAAGGACTGGCTACCGGTGTATCGGTTACTTCCAGTTCCGGTTCTCCGGGTTCCCCCGCCACGATCCGTATCAGAGGTGTCGGTACGGTAAACGATGCGGAACCATTGTTCGTCGTGGACGGAATGCCTGTGACGGATATAAACTATCTGAACACATCAGATATACAGTCTATGAAAGTGCTTAAAGATGCTTCCGCTTCCGCTATTTACGGTTCCCGCGGTGCGAACGGCGTAATCCTTATCACAACGAAAAAAGGTGCCGTAGGAAAAATCACTGTTACATTCGACGCATATTGGTCAATGAACAAGATATTGAATAACATCGATTTGATGTTAGGTCCGGAATGGTACGACTATCAGGAGCAGTTGAACGGCGTAAGGAACGTTCCCATCGACTTGAGCCTTGTCAATCGTAATGTTTCCACCAACTGGATGGACGAAATCACGCATACAGCCTTTATGCATAACTATGGTGTCGGCATAAGCGGCGGTAAAGAAAACGACTACAAATTTAATTTGGGCTTGAACTACATCAATCAGGATGGTACGATCAAGAAATCCAATTATGAACGGTTCAGTGTCCGTCAGAGTACGGAAAAAACAGTGATCAAAGATCATTTGGTAGTGGGTACCAACGCGTCGATCGCAAGATCTACCGATGCAAGTATCAGCGAGCGCAACAGTAGCAATGTGTACGACGCCGACTATGGTGTTGCAAGTAATGCGCTCCGCCTGGATCCGGTAACTCCTGCCCAAAACGCAGACGGTTCTTACGGTTACTCTCCTTATATCGACTACTATAACCCGTTAGCGAGCATCATGTATTGGGACAATGAACGGGAGAGACTTGCTTTCATCGGCAATATGTATGGTGAATGGCAGATTATAAAAGGATTGAAGTTCAAGAGCAGCTTCGGAGCAGAAATCAGAAGAGTCGATAATAAAACGTTCTCGCCTGTCTATCAGGTATCCTCAAGCCAAAAAAATCTGGAAAGTAGTTTATCGAAATCGCAGACCAAAGGATACTACTATACGTTCGAAAATACCCTTTCGTATGACAAGAAGTTTGCCGAGAAACACTCCATTTCCGCTCTCGTGGGTTATACCAACGAATGGGGTAAACGGGAAAGCCTGAGCGTAAACGCAAGAGATCTTATCGGTGAATCGGATAACCTGCACTATGTAGACGCTACGCTGGATAAGAACAAGACCACGGCAAGCAATAGCGCTACGGAATATGGTT
>JAJPZM010000252.1 GCA_021204335.1 Parabacteroides sp.
CTGGATATCTCCTGTATTCAAGAAAATAATTAGAGAATACAACGAAAGGGAATGTAAATGATTAACTATTAATGCGAATAAGTGAAATTGAAAAATAGAAACAAATGAAAACAACAAAAATATTCTTATATTATTTGCTTCTGCCCCTGCTTTTTGGCAGTTGCGCCCCTAAAGTGATGACCGATCTGGTAAAAATCCGCCCGGCGAGTGTGACGGCTGAGGAGGTTCGTTTATACGGAGTGGGGCAAGCTGTACCTGATACGGCAGAGTTGATCGGACGTGTAAAGGTGGTAGATAGCGGAGCTTCTACCAAGTGCAATTACGACCAGGTTGTTGCGTTAGCAAAACGGGAGACGGCGAAAGCCGGAGGGAATGCGTTGGCGCTGACTGATCACCGGAAGCCTTCGCTTTTGGGAAGCAGTTGCCATCAGATTGCGGGTGATATGTTATGGCTCGGTGATACGGCAAATTGGGGAGCGGGAACAGCTCTCGCTTTGCCGACTCCGGTTCGTGATGAAAACGCGGACAGGGCAAAGAGCCCTTTTTCACATAGTACTTTCTATGGTAGCATAGGCTATGCCTTTATGACGAATAAGTTCTATCTTCCGCAGGGGACGTCGGGAAATCCGAAGAACGGCGTGGACTGGCAGTTGGGCTATGACTGGGTGTCGCGAAGCGGCTTCGGTGCGGGGGTGATGTATTCTGGTTATAAATCGTCCTACGCTTATTCGAATATGGATATAAAAGTGGGTCTTACTTACATCGCACCGCAGTTTGTGATGAAGCAGAAGGTCGGCCGTTGGGGCATCGAAGAAAGGATCGGCATGGGCTATTTCAATTATCGTGAATCGGCCGAAAACGTGAGTGCTTCCTTATCCGGCTTCGGTTATAGCTTTTTGTTTGGAGCAGAATAATATTTGTCTGATCATGTAGGAATCGGAGCCAACATCGGATATATCGGCAGTTCTCTCCCCAAGCAAGATGGCATAAACTATGAGGACGGAGAGCATTCAGGAATATTCCGTTTCCATTTGGATGCGGGGATACGGTTTCATTTTTAAATTCGACTATAAACTAATAAATAAAGCTATGTAAGAATAATGGCTTGTTGTATCAAGAGGAGAGGATTAATGGATTTAGAGTAAAATAAAATATCACTGGCGGCTATTAAGCAATATTTGAACTTGATAATATATAATGTAGATGAGTTTAATAAATTGGAATTTAAAACATTGAGGGGGTGGATGCTGTATTCACTTTCGCTGGTGTTTGCTCTCTGTGTCCCTTGCGTAATCGTTCTTTTTATTACCGGACTTTTATCGGGTGATTTAGAGGTAGGATTATTAGTTGCAGTATCTTTGATTCCCTTTATGTTTATTCTGCCATTGACGCTGCTGCTTACTTTTATTCATAATTACAGGTCACCTAAGGTATTGAGAAAATACATACTAAACGGATTGGAGCGTTATCGTTGGGATGATCCGATACAACAGGTTGGACAAACTGCTTTTGAGTGTTTCAGGGATGGCTTCCTTTTTAGGACTGAAGTCTGTTTGTGGAAAGATAAAAGACGCGAGAGGAGATTCATATCTATGATTATACCTTATTTTATCCCCAAGTCGGCAGAGGATAAAGAGAAATATATGAATGATATAGCGGCTTACCTGGAGGGACGGTGTCTTTTTGAGATAAAGCAGGATATGGCATATATTATGGTTCCGGTCAAGCTTTTTTCACGATTGAATCTGGACAAAAGTATTGAGGAACTATTGTATGTGATGAAACGTTTTGATTTACATGCATGTACATTCTATAGCCCTCAGGATATATTGAATGCTGTACCGGAGACATTTGAGATATTGGCAATGACAGCTTTTGATGCGAAAATAGATTTAAAATGGATAGACTGGGCAAGCAGTATGCTCAATGCCGGTTTTACTAATGAGAATATGCGTAATCTTTCCAAGCAGATACCCGATAGTAATACACAAAAGAAATTGAGGGAACAGGTTGAAGTTCTTATTTGTGAGTTTAACTTGGATATACCGGCAGAATATGTGCTTATGAACTATATTCGATATCTTCTGTTAGAGCATTAATCAGGGAAGAGAACGGTCTTGAGTGTTATACAATCTTTAAGCAATTTATATCTCACCTCTGGTATGTCTTGTTTGCAGGATTTAAATTTGCTATATACTGCTAAAGTTCAAGTGGATAAGACTGGCAAACAAAATTCTTGGACGAAAGAAACCCTAACCCCGGAAAATATTGATAATTATATTATTCGTTATTTGGGATTCGTACTTGATACTGAAGTTCGGGCATTTATAGAGAGTAATGGTTCACTTCATTAAAGAAGGATATATTTTCTTTTAATGGGATTTCAAGTTACTGTAAAATCAATCGCATGTGGCAAGAAGCCGGCCGGTTACGGGAAATGAGTTATAATGTAGGCAAAAGGATTTTAAAAATTGCTATCTTTGTGAGTTTAAGACAGTCAGCATGAAACAAACGAGTATAATAATCACTTTCCTCTTATCCCTTCTGCTAACAGCCTGTGTGAATAAGCAGGCAGACGGGAAAGTTGTAACCGTTACGATCAAACCTCAACGCTATTTCGCCGGAAAGATAGCGGGAGATAAATTCAAGATAAATTGTGTAGTACCTGCCGGACAAAGTCCGGAAACGTATGATCCTACGCCCCGGCAGATGATACAGGTTGGTAGCAGCCTGGCCTACCTGCAAATCGGTTATATCGGTTTCGAACAGGCGTGGATGGATAAGATTCGCGAGAATAATCCGAAACTGAAGTTTTTCGACACCTCGGAAGGAATGAACCTGCTTACAGATACTGAAGAAGACGGTCATGATCATGATCACGATCACGATGCCCATGCCGGAGAAGAACACCATCATCACCACCATGGCGGCGTTGATCCGCATATTTGGAGTTCGATCAGTGGAGCGAGGGTGATTGCTAAAAATACACTCGATGCTTTTATTGCACTCGATCCTGATAATACCGACTATTTCCGTCAGAATTACAACCTCCTGGTAGGAGAAATAGATCAGACGGAGGCTGAAATCAAACGATTGCTTGATTCGTTGACCGACCGTACATTTATAATTTATCATCCGGCACTGACCTATTTTGCCAACGAGTTCCATCTGACGCAACTCTGTATCGAGATGGACGGCAAAGAGCCTTCGCCGGCACAGTTGAAACAGTTGGTCGAAACCGCCCGCACCCATAACGCCCGCGTCGTTTTTATCCAGCAGGAGTTCGACCGGAAGAATGCGGAACTGATCGCTAAAGAAACAGGCTGCAAGCTGACCGTAATTAATCCGCTGGATTATCATTGGGCGAAAGAGATGATTCACATAACAAAAGCATTGGCAGATGGACAAACTCATTGAAATAGACAAGATAACAGCCGCCTACGGAAATAAGGTCGTTCTGAAAGACGTTTCTTTGACCGTCTGGAAAGATGATTTCCTGGGGATTATCGGGCCGAACGGCGGAGGGAAGACGACGTTGCTGAAAGTAATCCTCGGCTTGCTTAGACCGGTATCCGGCTCTATCCGTTTTTATGAGAATGGGACGGAGGTTTCTTCCTTGCGCATCGGTTATCTGCCTCAGCTGAATAATATCGACCGTAAGTTCCCGATTTCCGTATGGGAGGTGATTGCTTCGGGACTGGCGGCCGAGAAGCCCCGTTTCCGTTTCTACACTGATGCCCAGAAGCAACGCATCGGGGAGGTAATCCGCCAGATGGGGCTTGAAGAATTATATACCCGTTCGATCGGCGAGTTGTCGGGAGGGCAGTTGCAGCGCGTCTTGTTGGGGCGTTCCATCGTTTCCCGCCCGCAATTATTGATTCTCGACGAACCGAATTCGTATGTGGATAAGCGGTTTGAATCACGTTTTTACCAGTTGTTGGAGGAGATCAACAAGGAGAGTGCGATTATTCTGGTGTCGCACGATATAGGAACCGTCCTGGCAATGGTGAAGAATATCGCCTGCGTGAATGAAACAGCGCATTATCATCCCGGCGTAGATGTCTCCGAGGAGTGGCTGGGCGAGAAATATGCCTGTCCGATCGAACTGATCGGCCATGGCAACCTGCCGCACCGCGTATTGAAAACACACGAACATTAATTCACTTTTTCCATGTCACACCCACTTTGTTTAATCTCATTACCGGAAATCGGTATTATCGTTGGCATCGCGGTTATCCTGTTTGGTTGTAAGGCTGTTTCGCAGAATCCTTTTATCAGCCGGGGACAGAAAATTGTCTGGATATTGATTATTGTCGTGCTCAACTGGATCGGCTTGTTGTGGTACTATTATACTTATTATATGAAGAATAAAGAGTAAAATATGAAGATACTGATTACAGGCGCAAGCGGATTTATCGGCGGCTTTCTTGTAAAAGAAGCCTTGCGCAGAGGATATGAAACCTGGGCTGGCGTACGTTCGACGAGCAGCCGCGAGAACTTGCAGGACGAGCGGATCCGTTTTATCGATCTCAAATACAACAATCCCGAAGCCTTGACAGCGCAACTGGCAGACTTTGCCCGCGAGCATGGTGCTTGGGATTATGTCATCCATAATGCCGGTCTGACCAAGACGTTGGATAAAAAGAACTTCTACCGGATCAATGCTGGAAATACGCATAACTTTATAGAAGCACTGGCTGCCGCCGGTTGCAAGCCGAAGAAGTTCCTTTTGATGAGTAGTCTGAGCAGCTACGGCCCCGGAGATGAAAAGGATTTCCGCCCGATCCGTCTGGATGATCCGCAACGACCCGATACGGCATACGGAAAGAGTAAACTGGATGCTGAGAATTTCGTGCGCAACCAATCTTATTTTCCATACGTGATCCTGCGTCCTACGGGTGTATATGGCCCCGGCGAGAAAGATTATTATGTGGAGATCAAGAGTGTGAAGTCAGGTTTCGATTTCGCCGTAGGCTTCGTTCCCCAGCGTATTACCTTCATCTATGTAAAGGATTTAGCCCGGGTCGCTTTCCTGGCATTGGAAAATGAGAAAGTCAATAACCGGCATTATTTCGTGGCGGATGGAGATGTACATACCGATGAATCGTTTGCCCGGATGATACAGGATATATTGCAGAAAAAGCATGTGCTTCATGCCCGTATTCCGCTGGGTTTGGTCAATATCGCCTGCCATTGTACCGAATGGGTTGGCAAGCTGTTGAACAAAAGCATGACGTTGAACACCGATAAATACATCATCCTAAAGCAGCGCAACTGGATTTGTGATGTTGCTCCGCTTCAGGATGAACTGGGTTTCGTTCCTGAATATCCCTTACGCAAGGGGCTGGAAGAAACGATCGAATGGTACCGGAAAGAGGGGTGGCTGTAAAATCAGTCTACCTTCTTAATCTTTCCAAGGCCTGCTTTATCAATCTTGCAGGAAGGATTTCCCTTATAATAGATATTACAGATTCCGGCAATCGAGGCATGGATATCGTCTTTTGCGTATGTCTCAAGTGTTCCCTTACCCGCAATGTCGCACGATATTTTGGAAAGTTCTAAATCGAAAGCACTGACTTTCACCATGCCGGCAATCGAGAAATAAGCGGTTTCTCCTTTTCCTGCCAGATTGAGTTTTGCGTTGCCGGCAATCGAACCTTCAATCGATTTGACAGACAAGGCTGAGGCATTCAAAGTCGCTTTTCCGGCTATATTCATCTCCAGTTTGTCGGCCAGAACGCTGTCTTTCAGATTGATTGTCGACTTCCCTGCCAAATCGAACTGGATTTTTCCGTCTGAAACCAAACGTCCGTTGACATTAAATTCTTCGTTTCCGGCTATACCGGCTTTTTTCAGCATCGGAGAGTTGGATGTTATGACGAATTGAGTAGGACGGAGATTCTTTTTCATCTTTCTGTCTTTAGGGCGGATGATCAGCCTGTCGTCTTCTGTCTTAAATTCGAACAAATCGTATATATTCTGGTCGACGGTAACGGTCAGTTCCGAAGCGGCTTCCGGCTGTTGTGTATAGTTGAATACGGCGGCCTGGGCTTCCACTTCTATTTGGTCATAATTGCTTATGTCGATCGTATGTGTGGATACGTTTCCGTCTCCTTTTACGGAAGGGATAAACATGTTACAACATGGAGCGAGTAGAAGAATACCGCCCAATAATAAGAATAGTTTTGCTTTCATTTATTTTACCTCCTCTACTGATCCTTTACCGATCACTTTTTGCTGTACGGCCGTCGGGCCTTTGTAGCGTATTTTACCTTTACCGATAATGTTTGCTTTCAGGTTGTTGGTGGCGTGGACTTCCATGGTTCCGTTGCCGGTCATTTTACAACTCAGTTCGGGCACTGCTACGCCAAAAGCCATAATCTCACCACTGCTGGTGATGCTGTATTCGCCTTCTTTGGCATCTCCCTTTTTCAGCGTGATAATTCCCGAGCCGTTGATGTTGCATTCCAGCTTGTCGGCAGTCAGGTCGTTGATTACCATATTAGCGCTGCCGGATACATTGAGGTCGAGTTTCCCTATTTTAACCGGCTTTTTCAACTGTACAAGGCAGTTTGAGTTGGCATTGATTTTTGTTTCATCGCCGGTGAGCGGGCTGTTCACCATGAAGTTGGCATTGCCTGAGGCTTTCACCTCTTTCAGCCATTTGGAGTTGGTTTTAACGATGAACTTGGTATAATGATCCACCTTGGCACCTTTGAAGCGGACGGATAAGACGCGGTCGTTGATGTCGACGTCGACATAGTCGTGCAGGTTTTCATCAACCGTAATTTCAATGGTCGGTTCCGCGTTCGACTGTTCGTAATTGAAATCGATAACGCCGTCTATTTTGATCGCATTATAATCGCCGATTGTGATTTTCTTGCTGGTTAGTTTTCCATTTCCTTTTACGTGGTCGGCTGCCTGAACCGTAAAGAACAGTCCCAGTAGCATGATGACAGATAATAATCCTTTTGCTTTCATATTGTATATGT
This sequence comes from Parabacteroides sp., assembly GCA_021204335.1. GTDB lineage: Bacteria > Bacteroidota > Bacteroidia > Bacteroidales > Tannerellaceae > Parabacteroides. The sequence continues at coordinate 6,993 of JAJPZM010000252.1, forward strand.
TTAGTAGTATCTTTCCTTATATAATAGACGTTGTCTGCATAAGGTTGGTTACAAAAATAAGAGTATTTTGTTTATAAATGTGGTTTTATACAAAAAAATAACCCGGAGATTATTTTTCTACTTTATGCCTCAGTAAAAAAGAAATATGATTATCCGCATGATGGCCGTTGATTTATTGAACATCATATGAATGTTTTAATTACGAATGTTTTAATAATA
>JAJPZM010000242.1 GCA_021204335.1 Parabacteroides sp.
TTCATATGATGTTCAATAAATCAACGGACATCATGCGGATAATCATTTAATTTATACACTTGGTATGGGGTCATTGCTGTTTACGGCATGCTCTGACTTTGACGAAGTGAATACCGACCTTACAGCGACAACGATCGACCAGGCGCGTGTAGAGTATGCTATCAATGCCTCTATCACAGGTGCCCAGATGAACCCGGATGTGGCGGAACGTGCTTTTGTCCTGAACTGGAAAACTGCCGGACGCCAGCATTTTACTTCCGGAATAGCCACAGGTTCTTATAATGATGACTGGATTTCTGCTTACTACAACAAATCGGCTGACTGGCAAAAATCGGCTACATTGGCTATTGCGCTGGTAGATGATAAAATCGAAAAAGGTCTGACCGGACACGATGCTGTCATGATCCCTAATATGAAGCAGGTCGCCCGTATTTGGCGTGCTTATCTGATGAGCGAGTTTATTGACAATTTCGGCGCACTTCCCAAAGAGGCTTTCCAGGGAATGAATCCGGAGTTCAACAGTACCCAGGATATTTACTATTTCTTGTTTGATGAATTGAAAGAAGCTGTAAATAGTCTGGATGTAAGCGTTACTCCGGGAGATGACGAAAAGAAGTATAACCGTGCTTATAACTTTGACTTCAGCAAATGGGCGAAGTTTGGTAACTCTATGCGTATGCGTTTGGCTATGCGTTTGTCGGAAATAGATCCGTCTAAGGCTCAGTCTGAATTTGAAGACGCTGTAAAAGGTGGTTATATTGCCAGCAACAGCGATAATTTTACAGTAGCAGAAAGACCGGGATGGGATGACTTAACCGGTGTTATGTCGCGTGAATGGAATTCGCAGCAATTATCTGCTACACTGAACAATCTGATGATTGGCTTGGGTGGTATCAAAACTGCAGATCAGCTGACTGATGCTAAATACCAACCGTACATCAAACCGGCTGACTACATGGGACAGCGTTATGAAAAACACTATTCATTGTACACCAACGAACCTGGAGCCGGTTTCTGGCTTGATGGTTTGCGTAATATGATTAACCCTCGTGCTTATGCATTATTCTATCTTCCCGGAGATTTTGACAACGATAATTTCTGTAACTATCCGTCATGGGATAACACAGCTAAAACTGTAAAACGTAATCTGTTGAAGGAAGACAAAGAAACAACTTTGGAAGAAATTGATGCTACTTACACCTGGAATGCTCCGGCTATCGGTTCACACGGTGATAAAGGTGCTTTGAACCAGGTTTATACATTCAATGGAACAAATCCTCGTCTGGTATTGAAATATAGAGACAGTAACAGTTCTCGTATTTTCTTTGGCGCATGGGAATCTTATCTGCTGATTGCCGAAGCATCGGTAAGAGGCTGGTCGGCTTCTATGGGAGGCAAGGAAGCATACGAAGCCGGTATCCGTTCAAGCTTCGAATACAACGGAGTTTCACAGTTCGTAGATGCTTATCTGTCATCAACCGAATATAATAATGTAGGAACTTCGGTAGCTTGGGACCATACAGCTGAACTTGCTGCTACAAAGACCATGAAGATGATCGATGGTTACACAAAAGCCGAAGGTACTTTCACTTATAAATATCCGGTAGCTTCTCAAACATTGTATGGCAAAGCATTGAATGATAAACTGACAAAGATTATCACTCAAAAGTTTATTGCCAATATGCCTTGGGTTCCGATGGAATCATGGAGCGACCACCGTCGTTTAGGATTGCCGTTCTTTGAAACACCGGCTGTAGAGCAACCTCTGCTTTATATGCCTACGCTGACAAAGACCAATTATATGAACCAGACAATCCAGTTCTTCCCGCAACGTCTGAAATTCCCTTCCAGCCTGGCAAACAGCAGTCCGGAAGGTTATAAGCAAGCCGTTGAAATGTTGAATGGAGCAGATGATGTGTTCACACCGTTGTGGTGGGCTAAACATTAATTGTCCTTATTCATACAATAGATAATAAAAGAGGGGTGCGTCATTCGTTTGGCGCATCCTTTTTTTGTGCTGTTTACTTGTTTTATTTTTGTATTTAAATCTCAAAAAAGCTATCGGCCTACTTGCCCTGCCTGCTGTACCATTTTTCTTATCTTTTGATAATTCACAGATGAATTTAGACGTCAATAGATTATAATAGCTGTTAACTTTTTGGCCGGTTGTTAAATTCACAACATCTTCTCTTTCTTTTTGTTCTTTCTAGCAAATGCCATTAGTTAACGCCTAATGCATTGGTTTATTAAACTAAACAAAAAACATCAATATGTTGAAAAGAATCAAATCTGTCAGCATGATTCTGCTTGCGGGTACGTTGGGCTTCGTTGGGAACGCTTACGCTCGCCCGGGCATAGGGAATCCTGCTATCGGCATTTCCCAACAAGACACGAAAGTTACGGGAGTAGTAGAGGATGAGTTCGGACCCGTCGCAGGAGCGTCGGTGGTAATTAAAGGAACTACTACAGGTACGATGACCGATATGGATGGCCATTTTACCCTCGAAGGCCTAAAGAAAGGCGACATTATCCAGGTCTCTTTTATTGGTTACGCAACACAAGATATTCCTTACACAGGACAGGCTACTTTGCACGTCAAGCTGGAAGAAGACAGCCAGAAGCTCGATGAAGTGGTCGTTACTGCCTTAGGAATGAAACGCGACAAGAAGGCACTGGGTTATTCCATGCAGGAACTGAAAGGCGATGAGTTGCTCTCGTCGCGCGAACCGAACCTGGCCAACTCGTTGTCGGGGAAGGTCTCCGGATTGCAGATCGTCCACTCGAGCAATGGAGTAGGGGGGATCGTCGAAGATTGTGCTCCGCGGTAATAACTCGTTGACAGGCAGTAACCAGCCGCTTATCGTGGTAGACGGTACGCCGATGGATAATTTCACCGGCGGGGTGGATGATGTATGGGGCAACTCGGGTACCGATATGGGTAACGGGCTTTCCGATATTAATCCCGAAGATATCGAATCGATGACGGTGTTGAAAGGTGCTTCGGCGGCTGCGCTCTACGGGTCGCGTGCCGGTAACGGGGTGATACTTATTACCACTAAGTCGGGTAAGAAGAATGAGGGGCTGGGCATAACGGTGAATGCCGGGATTACTACAGAATCTATTTTCCTCAAACCTGATATGCAGAACAGCTTCGGACAAGGTTCGGTAGGCGCTTACGACAACCAGTCGCGCCTGAGCTGGGGGCCGAAGGCGGAAGGGCAAACTGTTACCGACTGGCTCGACAGGCAGGTTCCCTTACGGACGTACGATAATATAGATGCTTTCTTCAATACTGGTACTTCCTTTAATGAAGGCGTCAACTTTCAGCAGAATATAAAGGGTACTTCGATTTTTACTTCGATTAACCGTTCTGATGATGTCGGTATTACTCCGGAATCGAAGCTGAACAAGACGAATATAACGATGCGCGCCACTACTTTCCTCGATGAAGCCGAAAAGTGGAAAATAGACGCAAAAGTCAACTATATCAATATGAATGCGCACAATCGTCCTATTCAAGGCGTCAATCCATCCAACGCATTCAATACAATATACAATCTGCCGCGCTCACTGAATGTGGCGGAGTTCAAGGACTGTGTGGATGAGAACGGCAAAATGATCTGGTGGGATGCGGCCAATAATCCACAGGAAAACCCTTACTGGGTGACCAAATACCGTCAGAACAACGATACACGTAACCGCTTGCTGGGTAATATTGCCTTGAAGTACGCCCCGGTCGACTGGTTCGACATCGAGTTGAGAGGCGGTACCGATTATTATACTACTACCAAAAACGAGAAAGTATATGCCGGTGGCAATACCACCCCCCCCAGCGGTTCTTACAACGAAGGTTCTGAAACGTTTTATGAAAATAACTATAGCTTCCTGGCTACTGCCCGTAAAGATAATTTGCTCGATCGCTTGGGGGGGGCTTTGTTACCTTCGGCGGCAATCTGATGATGCAGAAACGTACGAAGATGAATGCATCGGCCGGCGAGTTGCTCGTGCCTAATCTTTTTTCTTTGAACAATGGTATCAATAAGCCGACGGTTACTTCCGAGCTTATCCGGCGTAAGATGAATTCACTTTATGGCTCCTTGCAGTTGAACTGGGACGGTTATCTATTTCTGGATGTGACGGCGCGCAACGACTGGTCGTCTACCATGTCGAAGACTAACCGTTCTTATTTCTATCCCTCGGTCAGTTTGTCGGGAGTGATCTCTGATATGGTGCCCAAGCTGGGCGGTATGATGCCTGAGTGGTTTACGTTCGCCAAGGTGAGGGCTTCATACGCGGAAGTAGGTAACGACCTCGATCCGTATCAGTTATACAATAATTATACGGTTAGTAAGGATGAAAACGGTAATACGATGGCCGCTCCCGGTAATGTGCTTTACGACCCGAACGTGCGTAGCGAGCTGATTAAGTCATGGGAAGCCGGTATCGATGTTCGTTTCTTCAATAACCGTTTGGGGCTGGATGCTTCCTGGTATAAAACAAATGTCACCCGCCAGTTGCTTAACTTGCCGATGGATCCTTTCTCCGGTTATAGTTCGCGCAAAGTAAATGCTGGTAATATTCAGAATGAGGGGGTTGAGGTCTCCCTTAACGGTGCGATCTTCGATAACCCGGGTGGCTTTAACTGGAACGCTACAGCGCAGTTCTCGCTTAACCGGAACAAGATTATCGACCTCTACCCGGGTGTTACCCTCTATGATATTAAGACGTTGGATGCCATACAGATAGTTGCCGTGCAGGGAAGTTACTATGGCGACATCTACGGTCAGACATTCCAACGGGTGGAGGACAAGAGTAGTCCTTACTACGGTATGCAGATTGTTGGTGAAGACGGTCTGCCGCTGATTACGACCGGCAAGTCGAAGGTCGGAAATCAAAGTCCAGACTGGATGATGGGGTTGACTAACAGTTTCTCATACAAAGGCTTCAACCTGAGTTTCCTGATCGATTTCCGCATAGGCGGCGATATTTACTCGGCTACGGCTTCGGGGCTGTTCACTCGCGGTAACGCTGCCGGGACGGTGGTAAACGGCGATCGCCAGAACTTTATCGTTCCTAATTCGGTGGTGCAGACTCCCGATGGTTATATCGAAAACAAGGTGCCGGTCACCCATCAGAACTATTGGGAGCGGATCGGTTCGACCGGCAACTACGGGTTGCCCGAAGTGTTTACATACGATGCGACGAATATACGCTTGCGTAACATTACTCTCGGTTATGATTTCAGTCGCGCTATGCTAAAGAAGACACCGTTCCAACGCTTGCGTCTTTCGGCAACTTGCAATAACGTTTGGATGATTCATTACAACCTGCCGGGTATAGACCCCGAATCTGTTTCGGCAACGAATACGAATGCGACGGGTTTCGAGAGTGGTGCAGCACCGACCAGCCGTTCATGTACGTTTAATGTAACGATCGGTTTCTAAGAAGCTTTAGAATTGACCATCGATCCAGCTCGTAATCGATACTCAATCCCGATCGTAATTGACACTCGATTTCGTCCGCGATGAACCGTCAATTGAAAACTGTATAAAGAAGTAAGAATAATCAAAGAATAAAGTAAGATGAATACAAAGAATATATTACTGGCCGGCTTATTCGCGATAGCCGCTTCATTTACCTCCTGTAACGATTTCGAGGAGATAAACGAAGACCCGAACCAGGTAGGTGAAGATAAGGTGAAGCCGGAATGGTTTCTCAACGGCTCGATCATCGGCGCACAGATGAACCCGGAGATTGCAGAACGTATCTTCATTGCCGAATGGAACCGTGCTTCCTGCTTTAACCGCGGCAGTGGCTTTACCCTCGGAACAGACAATAATGATTATATCACCCTCTACCTTAGCAACTCGTACGCCGTCGGGTGGCTTAACAAAGCTACCCAGGCGATCGAGCTTGGCGAAAAGAAGGTAGCCGAGGGAGAAGCCGAGCAGTTCCCTTATTATAAGAATGTTATACAGATGGCACGTATCTGGCGTGCTTATCTCAATGCGGGAGTGTCCGACGGATTCGGGCCTATACCGGCTCTCTCGGCCTTCACTGGCGTACCTGCCGAGTATAACAGTGTGGAAGCCATTTACGGTTTTATACTGAAAGAGCTGAAAGAGGCAGAGGCGGCCCTCGATCCTTCCATTAACATGGATCCGATGTCTAATGAAGATGCCTTTTATGCCGGTAATGTGAATGAGTGGAAGAAATATGCCAACTCTCTGCGTATGCGTTATGCCATGCGTATTTCGGCTGTCTCTCCCGATCTTGCCAAGTCGGAGTTTGAGGATGCGGCCGGTAAAACGTTTATTTCTACGCTGTCTGACCTGGCAGGCGTACAGGAGAAGGACGGGTGGAACGACTTAACAAGTGTGATGTCGCGCACCTGGAATGCACAGGCGATGTCTGTCACCTTTAAGAACCTGGCCGAGGGGTTGGGTGGGGTCGAGTTTCCCGTACCCGACTCGTTGAGGAGCCACTTAAAGGATTCTTATGCCTACATGGGATTGTATCTTAGCAAGCATTTTCCTTTAAATACGAATGATCCCTGTGTCGGTTTCTACTTTGACGGTATCCCTCAGGTGGTCGATCCGCGAGCCCCCAAGCTTTTTAGCGTGGTAGGGTGGAACGACGGGGTTGTTTACTCTGATTATATCGGGGCGGCGAGCGATGTGCAACCTGTCCAGTTGATGGATCCCTCCGACAATTCAAAACCCATGCTTACCATCGACCCGCGTTATACCTGGGGCACTTGGGTAGCGGGCGAGTGGAACGACTTGGCAGGTCTTGTCAGTGCCTTGACAGGTAAGAACTACAATTATCCGTCGCTGTCAAAGCAGTATCGACTGAATCAACAGAAACGTGTCTTCTTTGGTCCCTGGGAAAGTTACTTCCTGCTAGCCGAAGCGGCTGTGAAGGGCTGGATGGTACCAGGTACGGCAAAGTCTAACTACGAGCAGGGCATAACGGCCAGTTTCGAGTATCATGGCTTGCAAGATAAAGTCGCCCAATACCTGGCTTCTACGGATTACAATCGCATCGGTACCTCTGTCAACTTCGACCATACAACGGAGGCGAAGCCTTATACAGTAAGCTACATCGATCCTTATACAAAGGAGAATAAGACAAATGATTATCCGCATGATGTCCGTTGATTTATTGAACATCATATGAATGTTT
>JAJPZM010000371.1 GCA_021204335.1 Parabacteroides sp.
AAACATTCATATGATGTTCAATAAATCAACGGACATCATGCGGATAATCATAAATGAGAATTTGGAAAGTGGTACAAAGATACACTTAGGTGGTAGAAGTTCTAATATTTTCCTTATTTATCCGGAAGGAGGGATACAGAAAAGCTCCCAGGCCGTTATAACTGTTACCAACGAAGCCGGACATAAGATCGCCAAATAATATACCATTATATTTGATGAAAACACGCAAGGGTTGACGGAAACGGCACTCAATCAAATAAAGGAGATGAAGGAAGAAGAGGAGAAGGCTGAAGTAAAAGAGATTTCTATAGAAAATAAATGTTTGGAAATTAGAACTTTATTTGAAGGATTAGATGGTGATGCTAAGAAACAATTACTCGACCAACTCTACACCCGTACCGACAAATATATGCAAGAGACGTATGGAGAGCCGTATGTCCGATTGAATTGGGATTATATAGGGACATCGAATGATAAAGGTAATTTAAAATACTATCCTTATCCCATGAATTGGGATTATTCAACGTATGGTTTTGTAGATGGAGATAAAATGTTTGGGGATATCCCTCAATGGGGACAATATGCGATTATAGACAAATATCTTAGTGGTGACAATGCAACTACGTGGACGGATGGACTTTCCGATGGTAAAATAAACTACCATCTCTACGTTGATGCCTCCGATCAACCCGGTGTGGTAGCCAAGCTACCGCTTAGGAGGAAATTATGTAAGAATACGCGCTTGTATATCACGGCTTGGATGAAAAGCGGTGCGTATAGGCCAGGAATACACGATGCCGGTGTAACCTTCTCTTTCAAAGGGGTGAAGGCGGACGGGACGGAAACCTATCTCCATCGTTATGCTTCCGGACAGATTCGACGGTCGGATTATAATGGATTAACGGAAAAAGATAAAAAAGCGAATGGTTCCAACTCTACACCTCTTTTACAAATAAAGATGATGAGGATTATGAGAGTTATCTCGTGCAAATAGAAAACAACGGAGCCAGTACGAATGGTGCCGACTTTTACCTAGACGATATTTGCGTCTATATCGATGAGCTGGATGTAAAAGCAAAACAGGAAGATGCGCCGTGCGGTGGACGGATTCATATAGATATGGAAATAGACCAGAAGAAACTATATAATAGGATAGCCGGTGGAGAGGAAACGGATAAAGCTCTTGTTGCATATTACAGCTTTATAAATAAGAATGTATATGATAAGGCTTTAGAAGAAGGTTCTACTGCCGCCGCTGCATTTGCCCGAGCGGTGATACATGGTAAAGATGTTTATCAGCATCATGACGGTACCCATTGGCAGGGAGACGATAGATGTTTCTTTGGCTCTTTCTTGACTGATAATAGTCAGGAAGAAGTTTCTATTGAGAAGGGTAAAATCACTTTCCACTCGGATGTTATTCCTGTCCACAATACCCCACAGATAGGTGATGAAGATAATGAATTGCATTATATGGTGGCCGGCGGGGAATATTATATTGCGGTGATGGCTTATGAGCAGGATGATCCAAACTATCCATTCGACTCTAAGGTTACAAAAACCAATGTTGCTGTCGCTTATGACTTGGGAGCAGATTGCGAAATTAGAGGCGAATTTAGGGTGCGCGAACCGGATGTAAAGATTATTTATGGAGATGCGGAGAGTTCGCCTGCACAGTTCTGTTTGGGGCAAGAGGTTCCTATACATGTGACAATCAGTGAGGAGACCCAAAAATACTGAAAGATAATGATGTGAGCTTAGATCAGCTTGCCGTTGATTATTTTGGAGTGCTAGCGAGGTTGATTACAATATTATGCGCGAAGAAGATACTTGGAGGGTGATTGCGAAGTTGCGGGAAAATGATAATCAAAATGAGTACACATCAGAGAGCGACATTAAAACGGCATTAGATGGTTTGTCTTTTGAGAATGAGAAGCCAGAAAGACTGTCTGAGATAAAAGAAGCCATTATCCGATGTGTTGGAAATGGGACACTCTCTTTAACGGCAGAGTCAAAAGAGGGTAGTGATGGTAGCGCACCTGTTGTAGCGTTGAACCCTACACTTACCTCTTCTACGATGTATTATGTTGTCTTCCCTATACAATCTCAATCGTCAACAAATGAACATGAGACGGAGCCTTCCAAATATCAAATTTGTTGGCAATCCATCCCCGGTGTCGTAAAAGCTACCGGCGGCCCGAAGCTGAATACGGGTTTCCAACAGGTAGATTATCCGACCAAGGATTACAATCCGGCTATACGTATCGGCTTGGAAGGGTTGAAAGAGGTTAGTATTACTAAACCAGCAGATGGAACTGCTGAACAGGGGAGGATCTTGCAAATACCTCTCCGAAATCCGAGAGATAGCGAGGATAAATTTGCTAGTTTGAAACTGTTGAAAGATAATAAAATTTACCTGATCGGAACCAATTACCCGAAGCAAGGGCTACAGGTTGCGGTTGGTGAAGTCATAACTCTTGTTGCAGAGAAAGACAAGACCGATAATTCAAATTATATGGATATTGTATTCTACGACGATTTTAAACCTTGTGAGGGATACACGTATGATTTGAATTTTCAGTTCAAACTGAAAGAAGATGCTTCGCCAACAGATGCTTCGCCAACAGGTACATGTACGATAGGCTCGCTTACTTTCCCAATGCACATCGTCCCCAAATACCAGAAATGGATTGGGGGGGGAAAACTGATAACTGGAATGATGATTCGAAATGGGTACGGTCAACGGTTGAAGAGTTAAGGAAAGAAGAGCAGAATAGTGATGGTTATGAGAATTATAAAGGAGATTTAAATCTTTAAGGTTTTGTTCCTATGTCGTTTACGTATGTAACGATTCCAACGGAAACACCACAGGTTGAGTTGTATGCTCCGGGGGTAAGCAAGGATGACAAGAACGACAATCCTACCATATTAGATTTAGTAAAGGATAATTTTGGCCCTTCTACCACTCATATCGAATACGATTTGATGGCAGATGCAACACAGCCAGTTGATGAAAATCAGACTGAAAGTACTGATAATGTCGCCTACTACTGTCGTCCCTACTATACCAACACCGCCAAAGAAATCCACTTCGAGCCGAATACGGAGATGTTGCATACGGAATTACTGACATACGAAAAAGCATGGGTAGATTATGATTTGGCACCGAACCGTTGGTACACACTCGCCTCACCACTTAAAGCGGTTGTTGCCGGGAATTGGTATGTACCGAGCAAGGTCTATCGGCAGAATACGGAGTATTTCCAACCGATTACATTCAAGGGAGACCACAATACGAACAACCGTTTTGACCCTGCCGTTTATCAGCGTAGTTGGGACAAAGGAGAGGTAACAAGAGTTGAACTGGACGGTTCAAATACTTCTAACAAGAAATATTCCATCGAAGGTAATTGGAGCATTGTCTATAACGATGTTACGGTTCCTTATAATCCAGGACAAGGGTTCTCGATAAAGACGGTGGCTAATACAGCTGATAATAAGAATGTATTGTTCCGTTTGCCGAAAGATGATAAAACATATACCTATTATTTAGGAGAAAGTGATAATGTAGGACAATCAACTTCGGCTCCAATCAATAGAGAAGGAGCTTATAAATTACATCCTTTGGATCCAGACGGAAAGATGCACATAACGATTACGAATCAAGATGCAACTAATAAGTACTTCTTAGTCAGCAATCCGTTTATGGCGCATTTGGATATAGCGAAGTTCTTTAAGGAGAATACTGGACTTGGTAATACATTCTGGATTGTAGAAGATGGTAATCAAAAGGTGTCTGTTAAGGATGATAATGCACAATGGTTGTCTACCTCAGGCAATAATGCAGTCTTCAAAGTTGCCCCGCTTCAATCTTTCTTTGTAAAGAAGGCAGAAACGAATAGGAATGGAAGTAATGAGTTGCAACTAACTTTCACCAACAACATGTAAGTATTGGGCGAAGATAACGAAAACAACCTGCTTCGTTCCATCTCTTCCGCCCCTCGATTACAGCTTACGGCAAGCAAGGGAGGCAAGCAAAGCAAGGCATTGATTGTTTGCAAGGCTTCGGCAGACGATGCTTTCCAAAACAACGAAGATGCTGAGCTGTTCCTCGACTCGAACCTGGGCAATGTGCCGATGGTCTATACCGTAGCCGGTAATCAAACAGCCTCTATCAACGTGCGGAAGAGTTTGACGAACATACCGTTGGGCGTATTCACTCCGGATAACGGGGAGGTAGAAGTGACCATCAGCGGACAGGAAAGTTTTGGCAACTTCGAGTTGTATGATGCCCAAACCAACCATTCGCGACTGATAGGCAACGGCGAAGTAAGCGTCATGCTGAAAGGCTACACCCACGGACGCTACTTCCTGCGTTCGGACTATGTGCCGACCGCCAACGAGAAAGTGACGGCACAAAAGCAAATCATTATCTATTCGGCAGGCAACGGGCAGATCGTTATCTCTTCGGTCGATCCGCTGACACAGGTATTTGTCTATGACCTTTCCGGCAAGCTTGTCACCGGCCTGACCAATCTGCATACACCGACGGCCCATGTACAGGGTTTGAACCCCGGCCAGCTATACATCGTCCGGGCTGAAACTGCCAACCAGATACAGTCGGAGAAGGTGGAAGTCAGATAATCCCTCTGTGTAACTAAAAATTAGAAGAAGCTGTGCTCTACGCTATCTGAGCACAGCTTCTTTTTTTTGTCGTAAAACCACATCGATTGCATGTGGGTTGAACAATCCGCACCTATCGGCCGGGGCAGGCGAGGGAATTCCCCCTTTCCGGTAAAAACTAAAAGATATGTACGAAGAATTAAAAGCCCTTTTCGGCAAAGAGACCCCTTCCGTTAGTAAGTTTCAAAAAATCCTGAACGAATTACCGCCTGTACGACGCCTGTATTATCTGCAACTGGCCTACAAAGCTGCCTTTTGTGATTGGGACGTGATGAACGTCCGTTACCAGTTGTTCCTGACCCGGTTGTTTACCCGCGACTGGCAACGTACGCTCAATTTCCTGCTGGAAAAGACGGTACTCGGCACGTTGCAGTTCGATTTGCAGGAGCCGGAGATTATCCAGCGTTTCGTCGGTCAAATGGAATACCAGGAAGGGAAAGCTGTGCCCTCTTCTCTTCATCTTACCTTCTGCCTGTCGCTGGTTTTTCCTTATCCCTGGTCGGTCGGCTACCTGGGCGATAAACTGCGGACGCAAACGCTTACCGCCGAAGACTTGCTAAGACTGAACAATGAGACGCCTATCGACAATGAACCGGAGCATCTGGCGCATCTTGTGAAGTAATTATAAAAAAAGACCCGATAAAGCAACCGTAATAGTGACGATAAAGTACAAGGGGAAAAGGAAAAACATGGATATATAGGTTATACTCTCATCGGACTATCGCTATTACGGCTGAAAGTGGTTTCCACACTATTTTATATTTGCAATGTGTCACGATATCGGGCATATAATTAATAAATATTTATAGGTATGGCAATGAAATTTAAGCTGGTTTCCAGAAAGAATTTGGGAGAAGACCAAGAGGAAATTCCTCAGAAAAAGTATGCACAAATGGTGTGCGGCGATTATGTTTCTTTTGACGAGTTTGTAGAGGAAGTGGCCGACAGCTCCGGGGTAGGAAGTGCCAGCGTGAAGGCGGTAATCGATCGTATGGTGGTGGTGTTGGTGCGTCATTTGCAGCATAGCCGCCGGGTTCAGGTCGGAGAATTGGGACATTTTCGTTATAACTTTGGCTCGGAAGGAGTGCTGAATGAAAAGGATTTTACAACCAGTATGATACGCGAACCCAAGGTTCGTTTCTATCCGGGAAAGGCGTTGCGTGTGGCAAAGGGCCGTACGAGTTTCGAAAGGATTGGTTCTGTCGAAAAAGAAGAAGATGATGATGATGACAGACCGGTGATTGAGTGAAGTGACAGTTAAATGACTTAGACTGTGATGAAACGGTTGACGCTCCAATTGATTATTGCAATCCTGCTCACATTGAGCGGGATTGTTCTTCTCTTCAGTGGATTCTGGATCGATCCTCAGGGATTGATCGATAGTAGCGTATTGGTGGCTTTTGGAGAGATCAGCACGTTTGCGGGAGCCCTTTTCGGGGTAGATTATACCTATAAATTTAAAATCAAAAACAATGAATGGCACAAATCACAAAACCATGTTGAGCGAACATTTCTCGCTCGAAGAATTTACTTATAGCCGCATCGCTGTGGAGAATGCACTGGATAATGTGCCGCCTGTCGAAGCAAAGTCGGCTTTACAGCATCTGGTCACCTGCCTGCTGGAGCCTTTACGCCAATTATATAAAGCTCCGATTGCTATTCTGAGTGGATATCGCAGTGAAAACGGTAAACCATCTGGCGGGTGGTGTTCCTGCGAGCCAGCACCGGAAAGGGGAAGCCGCGGATTGTTATGTTGCCGGAGGTCCGGAGAAGCTGCTTTCTCTTTTGAAAAGTTCGGGATTACTTTTCGATCAAGCTATTTTGTACAAACGCCGTCGTTTCCTGCATCTTTCATTGAAAAAGAAGGGGAGAAATCGAATGCAGGTGCTGGTTTATATGGCTTGTGTGATTTGTTTGTTATCCGGATGTGGTATGCGTAGGAATGTAAGGCAATCGGAAAATTACAGCCATAAAGATTCGGTTCATTGGAGGTATAATGACAGTTTGTTGTTGCAAAAGCGTTTTATCCTGCATGATTCCCTATCATGGGAACTAAAACGAATCGAATATCTCCCGCCGGACAGTTCCGGCAGGCAGTATCTGCAAAGTGTTACTGTCGCCCGGCTTCTCCATTCCGATAGCAGAACAGATAGTATTTCTGTCTGTTCTGCTATGCAGCAATCGTACGCAACACGTATGGTAGAACAAGTTCATACACAGAAAAATAGCTCTGCAATAAGTAGTAGAGCAATCTTTTGGTTTGCTGTTAGTGCTTGTCTTTTAATGATGGGTATTATTTATGTCCGAAGAAAGCGGTTTCTTCAATGTCAGTGAAATATTGTATCGAAATGAATAACTTTTATGATTATCCGCATAATGTCCTATTATAAATTCTGGATTTGAAGTCGGA
>JAJPZM010000146.1 GCA_021204335.1 Parabacteroides sp.
ATTTATGATAGCAAAGTTGCGTATTGTATTGAAAATGAATAAAAAAAATATGAGAAAGTATTTGTCAGCTATATGTGTATGTATGGCATTGTGTTTCGTTGGTTGTAAAGACGACGAACCGGCGGGAAAAGGGAGTTTTTATGAAGTGACAATTGAGCAATCGGGAGATTTCGACAGCTTTGTTAAGTCGATCGAGGTAGTTGCCGATGGCATACAATTAATAGATATGACGACGGGGGAGAACTATTGCGGGAGAACCATTCTAGGGGATGAAAAACTGCATAAGGAAACAGTGACGTTAGGCACTATGGAAAAAACGGTCAAGTTCGATGTTTTATGTTCTGTATTGAATTTAGAGGAAGACGTACAAAAAGATCCGATGCAATGGGTAGTGATTGTTTGTAAAGACGGAGAGGAGATTGATAGAAAGACCTTTGTTTTCGGGGATGATAAAATAAGTGGTGGGGCTAATTGGGTTTTGCATTATAAGTAATATAGAGATAGAGAATGTAAATTAAACTATATCAGTAAAACAATAAAGCATTAATTTGCTGATACAGTTTAATTTACATTCTTTCCTTAGGCTTACTCCAATACCAAAGCTTGAGGGCATTCTGTTTTTTTACTTGTTGATTCCATAATTCTCGTTGTTTTTATTATAAGACAGAAAACACTCAAATACCCCTATCTTTGAAATAGGTAAAAGACTAAAATAAAATTTATATCCGAAAGATAGTCTCCGCATGATAACTCTCATTTCTTACAATTTAATATAAATGCGTTTCTTATATAGCCAATATCCGGGAATCCAGTTGAGTACGACGAAAAGGATAGCCCATGCCAGCGAACCTCCAAAATTTCCGAACAAAGGAGCTAGCACGTCTGTATAGACATAGGATGCTATTCCGCATTTATCCAGAATAACAGCCAGCACATCGGCTTGCACATACAGGTAGAGCGGGTTTATCCCGAAAGATTCGAAAAACAGCGACCATTTCTTTTTGCCGTTAATGTCGATAATCCAGATAAGCAAGGCAAGGAGCAGGGAACCGAATCCGCAGGTTCTCAAAATGGTTGAATCCGTTATAACAAAGATGGCTCAATAAATTTAGTCCAAACCCGACAAGAAAAATCAGTACCGTTCGTTTCAATACTTTCGTAACGCTTTCTGTAGACAGTTTGAAGTTGTATTTTAGGTTGTAAGCTGCAAATGTAATTAAAAAATGGTTTCCCTTATTATCTGTGTAAATTTCGCAGCGCCTTTTTCGGACAAATGGTCGCCATTGTTGAAGTCATCCTTGTCGAATCGGTTGTCTTTTAGGAAATTGAAGTAAAATACGTTTTTATGGTTGTTTGTTATTTCCTTGGCTGTGGAAAACGTCCGGTTCAGTTGATGTTCGTCCAGGTGTTCGTAATAACTGTGCCAGGTCGGGGTGGTTATGAGATATAGTTTTATGTTTCTGTTTTCACAGAACCGGATTATTTTATTCAGGTATTCCAGATTATTGTCCGGCACTTCCGGGCTGGTGGAGGTATGCCGTTTTGCCGCCTTTATCCCGCTTATGTCTAAATCGTCTTTCATAGAATCGTCTGCTCTGAATCCTAAAGGGGTACATTGCAGGGTTCCTTTCTTTAAATAATCTTTTATTTTCTCATACGTCATGCTGCTGGTTATTTCTACGCTGTATTTATATTTTTCGTATTCCATATAGATTCCATAATATTTTAAACGCTCTTTATCCGTATATTCCATGTTGTCGTAGAGTGTGCAATAAGAGAAAGAAAGGATCATGTGTTTTAACTCCTTGTAGCTGTTTTCGTATTTGGTCAGGATGAAATAATCGCGCTCCAGATCCTGTGAGGAATTGGCGCAGTTGAAGGCCTAGCAGTCTAAGAAAGAAGGATTAATGCCGGCCATGCAATGCGAATTTCCCAATATCAGGGTGTTTAAGCTGCCGGCATGTTGCGTCATCCATTCGTTTTTATATTTGTAGGTATTGGGTATTTACCTGATCGCATATTCCGCCAGGACTAAGGCAACCATAACTGGGAAAATAAATAGCATGAATTGTCGTATAAACTTTTTCATATCCGATTAAAATTGAAAGTAAATAAAGTCGGCGGGAGTTCCTTGTAAAAGGATAATGACAAGAATCAGGAGATAATAGATCCCCCAGCGGACAGCCGGTTTGTCGATCTCTCCGCCTATCTGCAAACCGTATTCTTTTTCCCGTTGCATCCATTCTACGATTACTAATAACAGGCAATATATCAGGGCTCTTTTGCCGTATGGGAAAGAGACTTCGAATAACGTATGGGAAAAGAGACGCGACAGATAATCGGCCGCCTCGCCGATCGTGTTCGCCCGGAAAATGATCCATCCGATGACAATCAGAAAGAATGTCGAAAACAGTTGTGCGGCTTCTTTTAAAGAAGGAAGATATTTGCCTTGGGCCACGATCGTATGGGTGTATCTTCTGTTTTTATTCAGCAGCAGGAGAGGGATAAACAGGAAAGCATGGTAGATGCCCCACACGATGAACGTCCAGTTTGCCCCATGCCAAAGCTCGCTGACGGCAAATATGATGAATGTATTCCGGATCACTTTCGATTTCCTGCAACGGCTTCCTCCCAAGGGAATGTAAATATAATCGCGAAACCAGGTGCTCAGCGAAATATGCCAACGTCGCCAGAACTCCGATATATCCCTTGAGAAGTAAGGGTAATTGAAATTTTTCATTAAGTTGATACCAAACAGGCGGGCGGTGCCGATGGCAATATTCGAATAGCCGGAAAAATCGCCATATATCTGGAAAGTAAATAAGATTCCGCCTGTCAAGAGGGTGAAGCTGCTTTGATACGGATAACTGTTCCATATTTCATTGACGGCTGTCGCGCAATTGTCTGCAATGACCATCTTTTTGAAGAACCCCACAATATTTGCCTGCAACCGTCTATTGCCTGCCCGTAATCGAATGTACGGCGTTTATAGAATTGGGGCAGCAGGTTGGTTGCCCTTTCGATAGGGCCCGCCACTAATTGCGGGAAGAAGCTGACAAAGGCAAAAAAGGCGGCCGGATCGTGGCATGCCGGTATTTTCTTCTGATATACGTCGATGCTGTAACTTAGGGCCTGGAGCGTGTAAAAGCTGATGCCTACGGGCAACAGTATGTCGAGCGTTATCCAGTCGAGCTCGAATCCCAGCGAATGGAAGACTGTTTTCAGATTCGTACTAAAAAAGTCGTAGTATTTGAAGATACCTAAAATACCGATGTTTAACAGGATATTAATGGCATTGATTATCTTTTGCCTCTTCCGGTTGCCTTCAGCTTTTTCAATGAGGAGACCGCTTATATAACAAAAGGAGCTGGTTAACAGGATCAGGGAGAGGAAACGTATGTCCCACCAACCATAAAAGACGTAGCTGGCCAGTATGACAAATATGTTTTGCCATTTCAGGTTTCTGTTTATCGACCAATAGATTATAAATACAATTGGCAGGAAGAATAAGAATTCGATAGAATTAAACAGCATAGTAATAAAATATTGTTCTTCTCAATTCCTTCGAATAAAATATCATAACCCGCCAGTACGCTACCGGGCACAATCATACAAACACACTGTTCGCCTGCTTGCAGGCAAAAGTGAAATACGTTAATACTAATACTAGCAGATTATGAAATTTATCTTTCGGAAAGAATTAAGCCAGACACTTTCTTCGTTAATTATCGCTGTTATTCAGCGATATACTGTTACAAATATAGCTAATTATTTTAAAACGGAATATATCTTTTGTTTCAGATCGCTTGCGGACAGGGATAAAAGCAATATCCTGCGGAAGATATATTGCAACCTGTAAAGCTTTTCTTTATCTTTACTCCCGTATTCAAATTATTTATGACCATGAAGAAACAAATATCTATTTTTCTTTCACTGCTTCTTTTTGCCTTTGCATGTGGAAAAGAAGAAAATCCGTTTACAGAGAAGATGAATGACAGCCTGCAACGCTCTGTGTCCTGGCGTAATGACACGACCGGTATTTGGAAATCGGCGGGGTGGTGGAACTCGGCAAATGTATTGACTGCCGTTATACGGTATGCGGAAGTAACGCAGGATAAGAGCCTCTATCCGGTAATCGACGATGTTTTCGAAAAGTCGAAGCATTACCAGGTTAAATCGGAAGACGGCACCCACAGCCATTACTGCGACAACTACATCAACGATTATTACGATGACGAAGGTTGGTGGGCGTTTGCCTGGATCGAAGCGTTCAAGCTGACCGGCCAACAGAAGTACCTGGATATGGCAACCGTCATCTTTGAGGATATGACGACAGGGTGGAGCGACGAGTGTGGCGGCGGTATCTTCTGGAAGAAAAACCCGCTGCACTATAAGAATTCGATTGCCAACAACCTGTTTACATTAACCGCTATCCGGCTCTACCACGCCACCCAAAAGCCGGTTTACCTGGATTGGTTTAAGAAGAACCTCGACTGGTATATGCAAACCGGCATGATCAATACGGACATCTACCAGGTAGAAGACGGAACAGGAAAGGATTGCCAGCCCAACCGTAATTCCCATTATACCTACAACCAGGGAGTCGCTATTGCTGTACTGGCAGAGGCCTACCTGCAATACAACGACAAATCGTATCTGGAACTGGCCGAGAAGATCGCCCAGGCGACGATCGGTGAGCGGCTGGTCACTGAAAACGGTATCCTGCGGGAGATGAACGACAAGGTGGCGACAAGCAACGACGGCGTGCAGTTTAAAGGCATCTTCATCCGCCACCTCGGCTTTTTATATGAGGTGACGAAGAATGATGCCTATAAGAAGTTTATAATCCACAATGCGAACTCTATCATTACCAACGATTATGATCCGGTTTCGCAAAGTTTCGGCTGCTATTGGTACGGTCCTTTCAGAGCAGAAAATGCAGCAGCCAACTCGAGTGCGCTCGAATGCGTGATCGAGGCATTTACCTTGCACTAAATAAACGGACGACCAAGTCGAAATTAGAATCCCGGAAAGAAGATTCCCATGGGGTAGTATCCGCCTGGTCGTTACGCGATTTCAGCATTCCGGCTGCTTTCTCCTTTTCTCCCTGGTAAATGGCGGCACACCATTGGGCAATGCGGTTGTCGGGGAAATCGGCTTGCCAGGAAGCTACCATACGGTCGGCTTCGGCTTGTTTGCCTGATTCGCGTAAGGCAAATGCGCTTAATAAATTGGCAGAACTGAAGTGAGAGCGTGGGGATTGGTATCTGGCAACAGCGGCCAACAGTGCATCGGCTTTTTTCTTGTTGCCTTGTCCGGCATACGCTTTCGCTTCCAGGTAATCTTCCAGGCGGCTGTCGATCATATTATCGTAGGGCTTGCCTACACCCAGGTTTTCCGGCCATTCTTTGGAGGCTTCCACACTTGTCAGGATGCGTTTATAATTCTTCTTTTCGAGTTGCTCCATTGCCTGATACAGGTTGGCGGCACGATAGACGGCGCGACCGGCGTATGCCCCTTCGTTTGGAAGTACCTGCAATTTGCTCAGTAATGCGATACAAGGCTGATACTGCCCTGTCTCACACAATGCATTCGCCAGTTTCAAACCGATATAGTAGTTCGAAGGATATTTCTTCATATATTTCTTGCCGATCGACAAGGCTTCCGTCCAGTTGTTATTGTCAGCATAGTAATTGATAAGGGCAAAGCCTGTGCGCCATGACATCTCCGTCTGCTCTGCTTTCAGCAGATCGGCCAGGCGAGCCTCTCCCGTCTTCAGTGAGGCGCGGCTCAGGTAGAACGGGGCGTAGTTAGTTTCGCCGCAATCGTTGAAGCAGGCAAGCGCCTTCTCCTTATCCTGGTTCGCCCAATAGATGAGGCCTTCGTAATAATCGATTTTCCAATCGGGACGGGTTATTTTGGCCCACTCTAATGCCTTCAATGTGGTGGGGCGGAAGGGGAAGACGGCGGCGGCCGACTGGCCGTTGGCTTTCTTCAGGGCGGCAAGGCTTTCGGTTTCGTTGCCTGATTGGTGCAACAAGTAGGCGAGCTTGTAATTGGCAATCGGATAATCGGAGGGGAAGGAGAGGAGCGTTATCGCTTCTTCGTTGCAACCCACCGACTCGTACCATTCTGCCATCTCCATATAGGTTTCGAAGGGCAGTTCATTCCGGATCAGGGAGCTAAAGGTTTCCTTATCCGTTCCATTCAATAGATAACTTTCGAACCGGGCGACGTGATACAGCGGAAGTTCTTCCAGTAAAGAAGAAATAAGCGCTTTTGCCTGATCTGCCCGATCCGTCTTGCGATAAACGACTAGCAGCACCTGCCGGGCTGTCAGGTTACGGCTGTTAAATTCAAGGCTCCTCAGGGCATAATGTTCCGCCTTGTTTCGATTCCGGTCGATCAGGTACATTTCTGCCAGCTTCTCGTAAGCGGCGCTGCGCACTGAAGTGGAGTAGGAGGCGACAGAGAAACCGTCTTTGGCATCCGTATGATTTCCTAAAGCCATATTGCAGAGACCATACAGATAGTTTGCCTCACCCTGGTAGGTGTCGATGCTCAACGCAGTGCAGCAATGCGGGAGGGCTTCCTCGTAACGTCCCTGGCGGTAGTAGAGCGAAGCAAGGCTGTTCAGGGCAGGCAGGAAATAAGGATCTTTCTCCAGCGAGGCGCAAAGATACTTTTCCGCCTTGTCGTTCACTTTCTGGTTCATCCATTGTTGACCCTGCGTGCAAAGGCCGTAGACGGAGTTCCAGTCGAAGTCGGCAGGCAGATGCTTCGGGCGGCTTGTGATGTTGTCCGAAGGCACTTCGGAATAGACCAGCAGGTCGTCGCCAATGACTACTTTCAGCTTTCCGGCCGACACAGGGATGTTGTTCAGGGAGATGGAATCTTTCCAGGTCTCGAGCACGTTGCAGTTCAGCGGGATCGAGCGGATTTCTTTCTCATCTTCATAAAGTTTTATTGTGGTTGCGAGCTTTTGGAGAGGGGAGAAATAGAGTTTCAGGAAACCTTCTTCACGCAGCACGCTTAGCGCGCCGATGTTGCCGGCTTTCGATACGCCTTTGATGCCTCGGACAGGGAACCAGTATTCCGTCCAGCGGTCGGTTGCCTGCGGGGCAAAGAAGTTTTGTTTGTAGGGCGTATAGCTGCTGCCCGATGCCGGCTGGTTATACATACGGCCGGATTGCAATTCGATATATTGCCCGTCGGTGTCGGTCAGCAGGTCTTCCCAGATGCCCCCTTCGCGGGATAATCCCCAGAGGAAGATTTTCATTCCCAACTTGTCGTCGTAATTGGCGTGATGGATGGAACTGAAATCCGTATCGTGCCAGTAAGCGCCGTAGAAGTCGTTGTATTTGCCGACTATATGATAGGACTTGGAGTTGCCGAAGTCGTTCTTTTCATACCACGAGATGTCGCGCCCCTGCTCGTCGAGCGGGAAGGAATGCACCTCGCCACCATGCCCGATATAATT
This sequence comes from Parabacteroides sp., assembly GCA_021204335.1. GTDB lineage: Bacteria > Bacteroidota > Bacteroidia > Bacteroidales > Tannerellaceae > Parabacteroides. The sequence goes on from JAJPZM010000146.1 coordinate 7,481, forward strand.
CGTACCCGGGTAGCAGAACTCGGCGTTGCCGGCTGCCGGATAGCCGGCGTTCATCCATTGATAATAAGGCTGGTCGGTGGATGAGGCATTGTGCCAGGTAGTGGTTGTGGTGAAATAGCCTTTGTCCGGCGGGAGATTTACCTCTACCGTCCAGAGCGTGCGGGTTACCAGTTCGTAGGACGAGACGTAGCGACTGACGCTGCCGTCGGCTTTCTTTCGTGTCACGTAGTCGATCGGCGTGCTCGAAGTAGGGGCATGGCCGATGATACCGAAGTTGAACTCGATGCCGCCCGATGTCCAAGGTCCGCGCATGGCGATGTCGCGGAATTTTACCACATGGTTGTTATAAATGAACGCTTTCCCAGTCGTTTTATCTACGGCACCCCAAATCTTTCCGCCTATTTCGGGAAAAAGAGTGAGGCGGATATAGTCGTTTTCCATTGTCACGACTTTCCAGTCCTTATCGATCCCTTTGGCAGCAAAGCCGTCGAAGCGGAAGTAAGGATAGAAAAGATCCGATGGATCAGCCACAGGGTCGGGATCCGAGAAAGGATAGGTTTTTACCGACTCGACAGTCTCGGTTACAATTGCCTGCTGTTCCAAAACCGGTTGCATAAGAGCCGCCGCACAGCCTAAAAGGATTATTATTCGTTTCATGATATCTGATTTATGGTTTAAAAATGTGGAAAATGCCAGCCGTAAAACTTCCGGGGGCTTGCATCGCTTGCGAAATGCTTTCTGTAATCCGGGAACCATTTCGCATCGCTTGCAAAGTACTTTCTGGAACCCGGAAACCATTTCGCATCACTTGCGAAGTACTTTCTGCAATCCAGAAAGCATTTCGCAAGCGATGCAAGTCCCCGGAAAGATTCCGGCCGGCGTTTCGACAGCTTTTTCAGTCTTATTTAGCAATAATAAGTAGCCCTTTTCCCTTCGGAACAGTTATTTCGTCGCCCGGTCGCCAGCTTGCTTCCGTCTGGAAGCCCTCGATAGCCGGAGCATGGAGCGTTACTTTTGCAGGATCGAGACCGAGTTTTGCCCAATCGACAGACAGCGTAACTTTTGCATCGCCCTCTTCCCAAGTGGCAAGCGCAATCAACGTCTTTTCACCCGGATGGCTGTAAAGGGTAGCCAATGTCTTCTCGCTGCCGGTCTTCACCGGATTATCCTTCACCCAATAGCCGATCATTTCGCTATGCTGCATGCCGAATGAATCCCAGAGTTTCCACAGCGGGCCATTGTCGACGCGCGGACTGCGGCCGGTCATACCATACAGCATACCACGCCACGCATTGCCGCCACCTTCTAGCATCTCGCCCATCAGGCCGTAAGGGATACCCGAAACCTCTATCAGCCAGAACTCGGGTGGGAAATCGTAATTGAAATACTCGCCGAACCACAGGCGATCCAGGTACGGGAAATGCTCCAGGTAGAGATTCCCGCTGTTAGCGAAACCATCTTTCGGATTATACTGGTTGGCAGAGTGCAGATCGATCATCGCACCCGGATTCGTGCGGTTCAGCACCTTGCGGATACGCTTCATGGTCATGCGGTCGAAGGCCAGGTCGTCGATATACAGGCCGTCGATGCCTACGTTCTTAACCAGCCAGTCGAGCCCTTCCAGGTAATAGTTGTGCCAACGGGAAACACCGCTGTTCACAATTGCGACATCTTTCAGTTCGGGGACGAACCAGGCACCGATATAGTTCGGATCGAGATGTTCTTGTAACCAGGAGAAACCGCCGCCGGGGGCCTTCGGAAAATATCTCGTTTCCAAGGCTGCGCAAAGCATACATTTCGACACAGCTGTTGGACAGTTCGCGGACGGTATTGTAAATCTTCACCTTCATATCCCGGGCGTGAGCACCGTCGATATATGCCTTCATCTCTTTGGTCCTAAGGAACGGATAGTTGATAAGCGGGTTGATACCGGTAGCGTGGTGGATATTGATTACATTCGCTCCCAGCTTTTCGACCTTGTCGATGAATTCGTAGTTATGATAGTAGCGTTCGCGCCACTGCTTATCCGTATCGATCGGGCGGAAGGGGGTAACCAACAGATTGAAATAGTAATACAATCGATCTCCCTTTTTCACATCGCGTCGGCCGGAATAAGCGTTGATGCGGGTGCCGTCGGCAGCGTTGTTGATATCGATACCGCCTTTCCCGCTGTTCGCCCAGGATACGGGCATATGTAGTGGCTTCTGATGATAGAAGTTCGTATTCAGCGGACGTTCGTAAAGGTTGTCGTAGAGACGGATCTGAAGGTCGGCGTTGACATCGCCTACCCAGGCAGCATCCTGATTCTTCTCCACATCCCATTTCCAACGGAGGTCGGAGGGGCAGAAACCACCCTTTTCGCCCAGTCCCATCATGTAGCGGCCGATGCCGGGAGCCAGTTGCGTACGCAGTGCGATATCCTCAACGCTGCCATCCGTACGGGCAACCAGTATTACCTTGTATTCAATATTGCCATCCGATTCCATCTCCCCTTCCAGATCCATCAGGAAGCGGCTGTTTTGGTTGAGTGCTTTCCAGGCAATGGCTCCATGCTTCTGCTTGGTGATCTCGAAGTTAAGATTCTCCCAGGCGCCACCGTCGGCAGCCAGTTCCATCGGGGTAGCCAACAGGGCGCGGCCGTCGGCACCGATGCCGGTCATTGTTTCTTTGAAGTAGCTGGTGATGGCGGCAGGCAAGCCGAGGGAAGAAAGCGTTACCTCACGTCCGAGGCAGGCGATGGTCTTATCTTTCATTACCAACGGGGTATAAGGAGCGATCACCTCGTCGTCGAAGCCGATCTGCGAGTTCAGCCAGCGCAGGCGGGAGTGACGCCAGGGCTCGTTGTCGCCGTGGTTGGCAATGGTGTTTTCAGAGACATTCAGGGTCACCTCTACCGTCTTGCTTTCCGCATTGGCAGCAGAGACGGTTACCGTCCCCGGTAAACGCCCGATGGCAGATGGTCGGGCAGTTGGGTTCCTATCCATAAAGCCTGAACCTTTCCCTTCTTGACCAAGCAGTCCTTCTTGAATACCGTACCCGTTACATCCGTCCCTTCGGTATTGAAGCAGGTGAAGGCAGAGGCGGGGATCTGTGCGCCGGTCTTTGCATCGGTCAGTGTGGAGAAGTCGACATGCAAGGCTTTTATATCGGAACGTGCTGCCCAGACACCCAGTTGGAATACATAATATTCGCCTTTATCCGCCTGCCCGCTAAACCGGTCATGGCGATTGTCGGCAATCCATTTATAAGGAATATCGGTCGTTATGCGGATCGGGAAAGCCCGGTCTTCCGTAAACAGGATGTATTTTTCAGCAGGATGCTCTTTCAACAATTGGGCTGTCTCCTTCGCCGTAGTAATCACCTCCATCGGATAGAAGCTGTTCAGCTCGTTGATAGCCTGGAATTGCACCACTCGGGCGGCAGGAAGCGACGGGGCGTTCTTGCCCGACAATCGATTCTTCTTCACCCAATCGGCTGAAGCCGTATTCTCGAAAGGCGGGTAATTGACCGTCGGGTAATAGCGGCTGCCACTCATTACGTTCTTCAAATAATAAATGTAATATTCTCCCGGAACGGTCTGCGGCTGGAAAGCGACTTCCCCTTTTTCCCGGTTCACTGTAAACCGGCATACGTTCGTAATGCGTTTCCCTGTGGCAGCGTCTACCACGATCAGGTTCTTGTCTTCCGGATTCAGATCGCGGCGTCGCCACTCGAGGGTAGCAAGCACTGCATCCGCCGGTTTCTCGACCGACACGACTACCCGGTGGTTGCCCAAAGAGTCGGCATCCCAGGTTCCCAGACCATATAGTTCGTCCGAGGGGACTGTCTGTGCTTGCAGGCTGCCGATGGCAAACAGGCAAAGCAGTGTGAATAGTAATTGTTTCATGTGCACTAGTGTTTATCGATTAATATTATTTCCGGCTAACGGATTCAAAGATAGTAATATCTTTCGGAGATAGTTCATGAAGAAATTTATTCGTGTTATCTTTTTAAAGCAAACTTCCTCATAATCCTTGATGAAGTTTCATGTAAATTGCCACTTATACCTTTCACCTTTTTCTCCAACCTTTCACCTATATTTATTACATATAACTAATTGTAAAATAGTTAATTGAATCAATGAAGATGAAGGGTGAAGGTTTTATCGCCTTATTTATTACCTTGCTTCTGCCGCATTAGAGTAAGAGGTTATCTCCATTGACTTTATTGTAGCTCCATTTGCTGTCTGGCGTAGTCCTAAAACAAGGACATTCTTTTTTCCAAAATTCAGCCAGCATTCCGGCAGGTAAAACTCACGTTGCGGACCGGCTTTCCAATGCCGACCGATATTATGACCATTCAGCCACATGTAACCGTTGCCGGAAGCATTAATATGTACCAGCCAGGGAATCCAGGCAGACGGGTTGGATACCGGTAGTTCAAATTCTACCCGGTACCAAGTGAAAAGACCGTCGGGGTCACTTTTCGGTTGTATGCCGTTCCCTTTACGAGGTATATCACTGGTTGTATCCAGTGGTACAGGCTGCCAACCCTGCGGAACGAATTGCGGCAGGTTCCAACCGCTGGTTATTCCGGCGGCATCTTTGGCACACTCCCATTCCAATGGATGCGTCATAGCCGTTTCTGCCACAGAAAGCCCTCCTTGACGGATTCCCGCCAGTTCTTCCATCGGGACGTATCCATGGGCATGCCCCAGGTTTTCATAGACAGTAATGATCTCGTTGGCGCCTTCTTTCAACAATCCCGACACATCGAAACGGTTATCATATTCATCCGGACGGATACGGTCGAAACAGTTACGGGTAGTCCAGGTCTGGGCATCCGCTTTTTCGGGAAACAAACGTTTGGCCTGCTTACCATTAACCTGTACCGACACGATATCGCGGGTAAACATATTGAATAACAGGAAACGCTCGTCAGCCGCCTGTCCGGCCGTTAGGTTGACATGGGTGCGGTACAAATTATAACGGAAATCATTCACATCCAGATCGGAAAGCGATACTAACTGCGGTAACAACTGCCATTTCGCCTGTGAGAAATCATCTTCTTTCCTTAATACGGAGGCGATGCGGACAGGACCCGGCAAACGGGAGGGGCGTAGCGGACGCATTTGTTCCTTGGGCCACCATTCCCCCTGTGACGGTTTCTTTCCTGCCGGAATGACCAGCACCTTACAGTCCAAAGCCGGCAAATCATAACGAACCTCTATCGGCTCTACTGCCAATGAATCGGCATTTTTTACATCAACAGAAGATATCAGGACTTTCTCCCCATTTTGGTTGATATTATACATCGCTTCAGCCGGTTTACTCAATTTACCGGGGATCAAGGTTGCTTTTCCTTTCATCGGATGGTCCGGATCGGTGTTGTGAAGGAAAATAAAACGGGTTCCGTCCACAGCGAGACGTACACCACCGAACAGTTCCTTCGGGGCATCTTCCAATTCACAGGGACCACCCTCCGAACGGACCAGTTGCGGTTCGAAGGCTTTTATGAAATTGCCGATTCCTTTGGCTTCATAATATTTAGTACCTAACGCTCCGTTTTCATGTATAGCGGCATTATAATCGTAGGTAGTAGTCATACCTCTGGCACCCCAACCGGCAAAATGGGTTCCCCCGAAAAACATATAATAGTTGATGCCGGTAGCCCCGCCCAATATGGACATCAAGCCCAGGGCTTTGAAATGACGGTTATCTGAGTAATGATTTTCACTCAGTTGACCGGTAACCAGAGAGAACCAGCCTCCCTGCAGTTCGGTCACAAACCCGGGAGCATCCGGTTGTACCCTGCGCAGGTCGGCCATCCGGTGAGCACAGCTGGGAGCGGCAGACAAACCGACATAGTAGTTGTCACAGTCGAATACCTGCGACAATTCAAGGTCTTTGCTTCCACGGCATTCATTTGTCAAACAGGTAAACACCGGGACATCGAATCTGTTCCGGCGAACGGAGTGATACAGTTCTTTCAGATAACTTTCTTTCCCGTCACAATCGTGGGCATCATATTCATTTTCTATCTGGACCATGATAATCCCTTTTTCTCCTTTCGGTTTACGGGTGACCTGTTCGCCTGCCAAGGCCTTACAGACTGCATCAAACCAATGTACCGACCAGCGGACATGTGACGGATCAGCGCTACGCAACCAGAATCCCTCCACTCCTTCCGGGCGGAATTTTGCCATCCAGTGTGGATAACCTCCACCTAAATATTCCGCACAGATAAACGGGCCGGGGCGGACAATGGTATAAAGACCGAACTCTTCCTGTGCCATCGTCAGCCAACGTTTCAGGTCTGAAAAGTCAAAGTTCGTTGTATCATCCAAGCTTTTCGGCATACTCCTCTCGTGCCAGTTCCAGGGCACATAGGTCTCCACGACATTGAAGCCGGCTTCTTTAATTTGCCGGAAACGGTCGCGCCATAACTCTTCCGGACAACGGAAATAATGGAATGCCGCACTATATACAAAGACATCTTTCCCGTCGATAGTCATACAGGAACCGTCGTAACGGATCCGGTCCGGACAGGCAAATTGTTTACCTGTGTTTGCCTCCTGCTCAACAGGAGCTTGTTCTTCAGCTTGCATAAACGGATTACTCATGAACAAAGTAAAAGCCAGGCAAGCTGTTTTCGTCAAAGTTGTATTCATTTTATTTCTAAGGGAATATTTTATTAAACATATACCTTCTTCCGAAAAATCAACCGGTCCGGGATAAGTTATCTTCTTTTTCTTGTTTCCCAGATAATCCGAATCAAAAAGGATGGGAACATCCCCTTCGCCGTCAAATGATTGGCGGGAGATAACTGCATCTGGTATATCTCTGGTACTAAGTACCGGCTTTTTCGCTTTTTTCTGCCATTCCTTCAATACCTTCATTTGCAGGTACCAGCCATCCGGTTTCTCAATGATACGGATCTCCGGATCGAAGCCGGAGTTAACAGAAGGGGTTTCCTCTTTTCCGGATGGGACCCCCTCAGATAAAAAGAGATTGCTGGCCATCCTAACAGGTAGCAAACATTCGTCGTAAGGCGTCAGATCGATACGGGTAAAAATGTTATTATAATAAGTAACATCACCGCAGGGACAATTATGAAGCCCCTCTATCAAAGTTCCATGAGGCGTCAGATAAGGAGTTTCTCTCTCATCGACCAAGGGGGTATCCCAAATCTTCCATGCGATCAGGTTATTCACAAAAGCGACGCCCTGCGACAGTTTGACCTGCGACAGTTCTTCCGACAAAAAGAAGTTATTATCGACCAGTACCGGTCCATGATTGACTTCCAGCGAAAAATCCTGCACCTTATTGTCATGCAGGAAATTTCGGGTAATACGGGTACCCTGCGTCATCCAATCCAGCCAGATGCCGCCTTCCGTCTTATAAATATGGTTATTGCAGATAATCACATCGACCGGTGCATGAAACTTTATCCCGGCTAATTCGTATCCCCAAAACGACTGGTGCATTCCGATCTCAAAGATACTATTCCCCTCGATCCGGCTGAAGATAGCTCCCAAACTTCCGGCAATCCCCGCCTGTCCGCAGTAGGAGACCTGATTGTTCCGGACGATATGGCTTCCTATATGTTCTTTGTCCCAGTTGTTTTCCAAAGCACGTTCGGTCGTTTTCACAAAAGCTTTTGCCGATTCGGATTTATTATCCCATTCGTCGCCATACTTTCCTAGAGTGATCCCTACACATTTCGAATAACTGGCCTTATTATCCTCAATAACCCATCCTTTGCTCCAATGGGTACCAATCAAACCGATCTGTTCTGCTGTCGGCGGAGCCCATGGAGTAGCGGCATGGCTCATGGTAAAGCCGCGTACATGGATATAATTCACGTATGGCTTACTTGGATAAAAGACGGATTGGCGGACATTTATCTCAACGGTCTCCCTGTTCGGATCACAATCAAAATTCGCCCAAATCATTGTTGTATCCTTATTTACCTGAGAAAACCAAAAAGCCGTATCGCCTTTCCCGGCAAATACCCGGTCTGGTTCTGGCGTTTCCGATAACGCCCTATTATTCAGGTACACCTCGCCGGTATGACACCATTGGCCTCTTTCCAGCCAATCCTCATGCAATGTATCAGCATAAGGATTGAAATCTCCCCAGAACGTATTAGGAATCTTGACAAGCCAAGTCCGGTCATTCTGCTTTTCCCAGCCTTTTATTATTTCAGAGCCTTTTAATGTAACATTCTCTCCTTTTGCTGCCTGATAGATAATCGGCCTATCCTCTTCTCCACTACGGACCGGATCAATCCTTTCCCGGTATGTACCTTCATGTACAGTGATCACATCGCCCGGATAAGCAGCCAGGGTTGCTTTCCTGATCGTTTTAAAAGGGGTTTCCATTGTCCCGTTATTAGTATCGTTTCCCTGCACCGATACATGATATTCCCTTGCAGATAAGGATGAACCGCCCATGCACAGAGAAAACAAACAAATTATATAATATATTTTTTTCATGATACGATATACAATTAGAAATAGTTAGAAAGAGAGTATGTTTCTCCTTTATGCAGTTCAAGTCGTTTAGCTTTATCCCGGTAAACAACCTCATACCGTTCATCCTGTCCCGCATGCAAAACCGAATTGACCAATTCTCCATCTTTCCATCTTATATCCAGCGTATGTCCGCCAAATACCCGGACGCCTTTCAGTTGCCCGTCCGCATATTCCTTCGGCCATGCCGGCAATAACTCTATCTTTCCTGGCTCGGTATATACCAGCATCTCCATAAATAAACGAGGCAGACTCAATATAGCATCCAGGTTATAGATTTGATGGTCGGGATCATGGGAAGTTACCAGACTGTTATATACATAATGGCGACAGCTGAAACGATCCAGGTTTTTCACCACTTTGTCCATATCTCCGATACGTATTGCCTGAAGCGCCAGATGAAGCAAACCATGAGCCGAACTGGTATCAAATTCAAAACGTTTATCTAAAGCTACTTTAGCTGCTTGTACCAATTGTTTATTTCCCTTATTTTTACCAAACTGCGAACCTGGGAACACAGGATATAAATGAGATAAATGCCGGTGGTTATACACATCGGAATAAACGGGATCTATCCATTCGGCTAAAGCCTCGTCTTCATTGATACGATATTCAGGTAGTCTATCTAGGTAAGATTTCCATTTATCCCTTTCTTCTTGCGGCAGATCGAATTGTTCTTCCATATCCAACAATATACTAAATACTTCACGAGCTATCGCTACATCCATCGTTGCGTCTTTGTTCAACCAAGTATTATTTCCGTTCGGAGCATTCTCCGGTGATACGCTCGGAGAAATATGGAATAGGCTGTCACTTCCCAATACCAGGAAATCTTCGTAAAAATCAGCCATTTCAAGGTATAAAGGTAACACCCTTTTCTCCAATGCTTCATTATCACCCATAAACATGGCATATTCATAAAACGAACGCAGATTCCAACCTGCCCCTCCCGGCCAGCACATCCAGGGGAAAGATTCACCGAAGTGAGTCAAGTAACCATTCTCCGGATCGTTATAATGAGCTACGATAAATCCCCGGCAACCCAGATAATTCTTTGCATTCAACCGCCAGCCGGGTAATAACTGTTCAACATAACTGCAATAAGATTCAGCGCATTCGGGCAGATTGTTCATCGAGGCAGCCGAAATCGCCAGATTTATATTGGAGTCCCACACAAATCCGCCGATCCAGTTCGGCTTCCATCCTCCTCCCCAGATACCTTGCAACGGAGGCGGATATTTACCACACGAAGATATTAGCAAATAACGTCCCATAGCGTGCATTTGTTCCATAAACAAAGGAGTTATTCCTTGTTTATTTACGGTTTCCATCATCTGTTCCGTCGGTATTCCTTTCCATTCGGAAGCGCATCCCAGATCAAATTCCATCCGGCGGAACATCTCCCCATGTTTTTTACAGTGGAGAGACAGTAGCTTTTTGTAGCTATCCGGTAATCCGGAAAGCTCCCGTCGTACATTCGTTTCTTCAGATATTGTGGCGTCTGCCAAAGGAGTAATGCGCACCAAACCAGTATTTCATCCGCATCCTTAATTTTCAGGCATGCCCCTTCCTGCTGCATTTTTCCGCCCTTCAGTGTAACCCGTGCCAATCCTTCATAACTACCGGGATCGTTGGCGTAAGCTGCGCGATAGGTTAGCCAACCGGGGGGGTAGCTCCTGATTCGACAGACAGAAAGGCACTGTCCAGGTTATGTTCAAAATGCATGCCATGCCGTCCGGGAGTTTCTTCTAGACTCAGAGTCGTGTTGATTTTACTCTGTTTGCCAGCTTTCAGCCGAATGACGTTGACATTATGCACCCTGGAAGAAAAGACTGACTCCATCATCCCGTTTTCTCCGTCATAGAAAACAGAAGCCACTCCTGTTTCCATATCTAGCTGACGGCGATATTTTTCACTTGCAGATGTAGGTTGGGCGGGATATTGCATCCGCAAATCAAAAGCAGGATGAGGGATCAAAGGCCATCGCTGTCTGGCTCCCATTTCTACTAGCTGGCGATCTGCCTCATCAACAATCAGGCTCGATGCCTGGTTATTTTACCTTCATCAATCAGGCGGCGCACTTCCGGCAGAAGGGAGGCCGTTACGGGTACCGTTTCTTTATTATGGTCCCAGCCACGTATAAACAGTTCTTCATGTACACAGATGATCCGCTCATCACAAGGATGTCCCCAAAGCATCGTTCCATGCCGTCCATTTCCAGTCACAAAAGCATCCTCCCATATCTTGGCTGGATGTACCGACCAGGCAACCCAACGTCCGGAAGAGATTCTTTCCGGATTGGAAGTACCTGTCTGTAAATTACAACTTGACAAACAGAGTACTAAAAACCAAATTATGTATCTCATTGATAAATATCTTCTATTAATAAAAGCAACTATTCAACCGGCATAAACTGATAAGTTTCGCCAGCTACCGTCCTCATTTTGATATATTCGCCTTCTACAACCGTTTTGCTGGTTGTCTTATTTTTAATTTCCACTTTTCTTTCTCCCCAAGGGTTTTGTAATGTCAGGTCACGTCCTTTTTCACTGAACAAAGCAAGAGAGGTTACTTCCCCATTCTTTAACTTGGCAGAAACCAGGAAAGCTCCTTCTACCCGAATCTGATGGAATGAAACATCTTTATCGTGGGGCCAGACAGGAAAAACACGTACAATATCCTGATGTCCCATACAAAGCATTTCATTGATCGTATTAGGAACAGTACTCAAATTTTCAATGCCATGCGGATTTCCAAACTGGAATCCATTGAGATAAGTATGGCGGGCGTAGGCATTCAAATGAACCAATATGCTATCTGGATCATAGCCGACTCGTACAGCTGCCGGATAAAAGCTATTACTTCCGTTGTAATCAGACCAACGGTTCATTTCTGCAATCGTATTACAGGCTATCTTCAACAATTCGGGATCACTATTCAGACCGATCTGACCGGCCGGGTAAATATGCTGGATCCCTAAAGTATTGCCGTCCCACCAGTCTGTTCCTCTTTCTGTATAGCGGAATACGGTCTTTCCGTTTCGTTCCTGCAGTGGATAATCTGAAAGGTGATCATGAATAAAAGCCCATTGAGTTCTTTTATTTTCATCTACTCCTAAAAAAGAACTCATATCAGAAACTGTCTGCATTACCATACGTGCCAAACCCAATGAAAGGATAGGATTCTTTGAACCGACCGTACCTTCATGGATTGCGTCGTTGTAAATGACATAGCGATCTCCCTCACGAGTCAGATAATTTTCCCAGAAAGTTGCAACGCCTTTCACAAAAGGATATACTTTCCGGGTATATTCTTTATCCCACGTATGATAAAACTGCATAGACATATTAACAACAGCGTATGCTGAATTACTCTTCTGTCCCCAGAACAATCCTTCGTCTTCCACATTTTTATTATCAATCCATTCTTTGAAATATTGATCCATAAAAGCAGAACGGCGGGTCGTTTCTATTCCCAGAGGACCTGCACCGACAGGCAACAAGATCCCTCTCGGTATCGAAGTTACTTTCTCCGAATAATAATTACCTCTTGGTATAGATGCCAGCAAAGGCATATAATACGGATTAGCCTGTTCGATCCTATTAGCGGAATAAAGAGCATAATAAGGAGCCATATGATTATAGTTCAAATGGTAATCACCGTTCCACCAAGGGCGCTCTTTCGTAATCCAGGTACCAAAAATAGACGGAGGAAAATCCAGGTCACGACTACAAGCTCCCATTCCATAAAGAGACTGGTAATATTGTCTTTCTATAACACTATCCGGTATACTGACATATGATCTTTCCCAATACTCTTTCCACCATTGTTTATGATCCTTCTCGATTTTCGCCAGTTGAGCGGAAGTACTACAATTCATCGCCTTTTGTATGACTGCAGCCACGCAATCGTCACTTTTAAAATTGCTGGAGAAGGCACAAACTATGCGAACTGTTTCACCGGGTTCCAGTATGAACTTGCCATCCGGGCATCCTTCTACACGCAATGCCATAGCAGCCTTGGTGGGTATATCTACCGAATCGATAAAGGCGCGGGACAAGTACTGAACTCCGTCCGGAGTCAGGTCATATTCCCTGGTATCCGGAAATACACGTTCCAAAGGAGGCTCGTTCACCATCTCTTTTCCTTCCGAATGAGCGATCTGAACAAAACCTTCCAGTGTCTCTTTCCCCTCCTGCCTTATTTCCAACACCCAAACATCTTCTGCCGCTGCCAGATATGTTTTACAATATACAGAGAGATCTTCTTTGGTAAAAGAGGCATAAGAGATCGCATCATATAAATCCTGTTCTATCAGATAAGAAGCATTCTTTAACTGCGGGATAGATAATTCTATTTTACCCAATACTGCCGGATAAGATTCGTCCAATGCTGATTTCAACCGCCAGAAATCATTACGGGCCGCATAAAACACTTGCTCCTCTGGAGGTCCGGATAAAGCAACACCCGTAAAACCATTCCCCAGTAAAGGTGCATCAGTATCGTATCGGGCAGGGATTCGTTCTAGCGGAGTTGTAAAACGAATGGTATGTTTCTTTACGATCGCCTCCGCCGGGTCTGGTAAGCTTGCCTGTTGGCAATCGCATGCCGAAAAGAATGGCATACCCAAAGTCGGCAATAATACAAACAGAATATTTTTTATGTTTCTCATTTTATTTCAATACAAGACAAAGTTTATTATTCATCACTTTCCCGTGAACCGGAACCAGTCAAAATCGGCATAACCGTCCACACCGTTTGCTTTCGTTGGGAAATTAAACAGTGCAAAACGATTGGCGGTCCAGTCCAGTCCCAATCCCATTTTTAGCTCATTGTCTATGGGAGAATAAGTCTGTCCGTCAAGGCTATAATAAAAACGAGCTGTAAAGTCCTTATCCATGACACGAACTCTGATCCAAATTTTATTACTCTTGACCGCGTCTACCGTTTCTATGCTTTCTCCATCGTTACACATAATGATTTTCCTGCTATCTCCCTCCTGTTGTACAGCCACATAAGCATATGGAAACTGGAATACTCCGAATCCTGCCACATTTCCATCTTTCAACCTGGTAATATCTATTGCCACAGAACCTTCCGACGATGGACCCTGTACACGTTGAGTCAATGTATTCCGGGCTTCTTTCAAGTTTTTTGCCTGCGATGCTTTCAGGCGCATATACCCTGGACGTTCGGTCAATGTCCATTTCGTATCATCCGGGTTGTGGTTCCATTGCCACTGCAAGCCCAGCTTTTTCCCTTTGAACTCGTCTGATGTTGCCGGTACCATGATTGGGGACGTTTTACCTACATTCGGTTTCGGGTAAGTTATTACATCTTTACCATCAGCCCCCAGCATCGGCCATCCGTCGACCCATTTGACAGGCATCAGATGAGGTACACGACCAATAGGGCCACGATCCTGCATGATAATAAACCACCAGTCGCCATTTTTCAGCTGAACTATACCACCCTGATGTAGACCATTTGGTGGATAAGAACTGTCGTCCTGTATAATTATCTTATGTTCATACGGTCCGTAAATATTGTCAGAACGAAGGCAGACCTGCCATCCTTCCGTACCACCAGCCGGGCAGGTGATATAATATTTTCCGTTAATCTTGTACATATGTGCGCCTTCCATACCGAAGCGTTTACCAAATGTCTGACTGTTCTCAAATCGCTTATTCCAGATCTCTACAGGTTTCCCTTTAACAGACCTAGCATCAGTATTCAATTCTGTTATGAACAATTTACCTTGTCCATGGACTACGTATACCTTACCGTCATCATCAAAAAATAATCCAGGATCATAAAGGTATTCCGGAAATATGGTACGTTTCCATGGACCTTCCGGTTTCTCGGCTTCACAGATAGAGAAATGTCCGGTTTCAGTACCCAGCCCGTAAGGAGTACAGAAGCCCACATAAAATTGCCGTTGTTATAACGGATGGTATTTGCCCATGAACCGTTCAGATAAAGCTGCCCGTTCTGCATGTCATAACGCTCGTCTTCTTCATATCGATCTACGGCATATCCTGCCATTTTCCAGTTTACCAAATCTTTAGAGGTAGCAATCAGGCTTCCCGGCACATAATGCATACTGGTTGATATAAAATAGAAATCATCGTCTACGCGAATAATATCGGGATCAGGCCAGTCTCTCCACATAAGAGAGTTCGTAAATGTTCCGTCTCCATTATCAGGAGTCCAAACTTGTTGTGCCTCAACAAATAAAGATGCTGAGCACAAAAATGCTATATTTAGTAAGTTGTGTAATTTCATTGTTATTATGTTAGCAAGTACGACATTGGTATTTATTAAAAAAAGAGGAATATCCCCGAACTTCTGAAAACACTGGAGATATTCCTACTTTTCAACCAAATACAAAATTAATAACCCGGAGTCTGATCCAGATTCGGATTCTTATCCATTGCATCCTGCTTAATCGGCAAATAGCGGTTATGGGAAGCAAACAGGCGATTCTCTACCAATTCTGTTCCTGTTACTACTGCCCGTTTATAAGGATCACTTTCTTTATAGTCGATGGTTCCTGTTATACGGGTCAGCGGTCCGTTCAGAACAGTTTCTGCCACTAGTTTGCCACTATCATCTTTCCAACGAAGAATATCTGCCCGGCGCAACCCTTCACCTGCCAGTTCAACAGAACGTTCGCGGCGGATCAATTCACGTAGTTTAGCTTGTGTATTATACTTTGTTTGGTCAATATCTGGCATTCCTACACGATTGCGGATACGGTTCAGCATAGTGTAAATTTCGGCGGAGGGACCATTCAGTTCATTTTCTGCTTCTGCATAACTCAACAGAACTTCCGCATAACGGAAAACAATGATATTGGCATTTGCAGACCACATATCAACATAATAATTCACGCTTGTACCTAAATACTTAGCCCAGGTTAGAACTGTTTTAGATGAATTATCCACCCCATTCGGGTCATTGGGATTGGCTGATCCGTCAATCGTTTTATTCAGGGTATTCAATACTCCGCCTCCCCAATCCTGTCCGGGGAAGATTATTGTCATTGCCATACGCGGATCACGACCGGCAAACGGATGAACCGGATCATAACCGCTACCGGTTTCCTCTTTAGCCAATCCATTGTCCATCTCATAAAAATCAACCAGGTTCTGGGTAGGAACCATTGACGACCAGCCACCGTCTGCATTATTATACATAGTGGCTATCACCCAAGTAGAAGTCAAGTTCGTATCATGTTGGGTAGCAATGATAATCTCTTTGGAATCCTGTCCTTCTACCAGGAACAGTTTGGAATAGTCTGGCTCCAAATCATACGTTCCCATATCGATAATGGCCTTTGCGGCTTCCTTTGCACGTGCATAATCACCATAATATAAAGCAGAGCGCATCTTCAATGCCAAAGCCGCCCCTTTAGCTATATAACCTCTGGCAGAAGGTGTTTCCTTCAATAATGGAATCGCAGCATCCAATTCGTCATATACAAACTGCTTTACTTCTTCCTCTGTATTACGTGCTGCTTTTGCTTCATCTGCTGTCGAATAAGAATCAATAATAGGAATGCCTCCATACCACCAGTTTTTATCAAAATACAGGAAAGCACGAATAGTCTTCACTTGACCGATCATATTATTCTTCTCCGCTTCATCTTCAAATTCAACGTTCTCTATGTTAGTCAGAAAATCATTGCAGCGACGAATCATGTCAAAACTATACAGGTCGGCTACCTGATTACCTGGAGACATACCACCGTTACCTATCAGTCTCCAACCTTCATGGATAAAATTATTATAACCGAAATCGGAACCACAATCCCAATAGAGAATCGCACTGTCATCCACCCAACCGTCATAACAACCTACTAAAAATTTTTGAGCATCAGCTTCTGTTTGCCAAGTTGTACTTGGAGATAAAGCATCACGAGGAATTGTCTCTAAAAAGTCGGAACAGGATGTATTCATTAACGACACACCTGTGAGCATATATATTAATAGTCGTTTCATAAAACTTTCATTTAAATTATAGATAATAATACATTAGAATGTCACATTCACCCCAAAAGAATGGGTTTGAAGCAAAGGATATTCATTTCCATTCGAATTCGAGTTTTCGGGATCAATATCAAAAAACATATTATCGAATGTAAATAGGTTCTCTGCAGAATAATATACACGTAAGTTTTCAATACCAACCGGCTTCAATATTTTAACGGGAATAGTATATCCTAACTGAAGGTTTTTCATGCGTAAATAACTCGTATTTTGTATCCAGAATGTTGACATAACATTATAAGAGGCACTTGGCGAATTTTGCATATAATAGATACGAGGCATCTTTGCATCCAAGTTATCTGGTGTCCAAGCGTCAAGCCATACAGAGGCTGGATGGGAAATATCACCAGAGAAATTGCCTACAGCTCCCCCTTCAAGCATGCGATGTACACCGGCAGTAACAGAAAACATCATCGATAGATCAAAACCTTTATAGCCGGCATTCAAATTCAAACCAAATGTAACAGTCGGATCAGTTGATCCTGCCAAAATACGGTCATCAGCCGTAATTTTACCATCATTATTGGTATCCTTATAAATCAAATCACCACCTTTAAATTTCTGCGTACCAAACGGATAACCAGCTTATCCTGCATACTTATCCATATATGCCTGTGCTTCAGCATCAGAGCTGAAAAATCCTCCTGCTTCATACACATAGTAAGAATTAAGGCGTTTACCGATTTCACGACGTTTATACTCATTATTCGGGTCAGTCATATAATCAACTCCACCCAAATCCAGCAGTTCGTTTTTATTATAAGCCATATTTGCTGTTGCGCCAAAGCTCCAGTCCCCCCCCCAGGAATTATTGTAACTCAACATCAACTCCACTCCGCGATTAGCCATTGCACCTACATTATCTTTATAAGCATCCAAACCAAATTCTTTAGGAACCGGTACATTCATAATAATGCCTGTTGTTTTTCGATCATAATAATCGAAAGAGACATTGATCTTATTATTAATCGTAGCATCCAGACCAATTCCCCAAGTTCGAGCTTTCTCCCAACCAATAGTAGAAAGTTTATAAGATTTTTGGTAATAACCAGTGTTCACCTCTCCTCCAAACAAATATTTGGCATCCAGATTATAAGTACTCATCCATGGATAATATTCATCCAAAGCATCCTGGTTACCCAGTAATCCCCAGGAAGCGCGAACCTTCAAGTTATTCAACCAATCTTTTGAACCTTCCATGAAAGTTTCTTCACTTAAACGCCAAGCTGCTGAAAATGAGGGAAAATATCCCCAGCGATTGCCGTCTGCAAAACGAGAAGATGCATCAGAACGAATATTCGCTTCCAATAAATATTTTCCCGCATAACCATAATTAATACGACCAAACCAAGAAACCATCGCTAGCTCTCTGGTATATCCCTCATTTGTTTGAGAAGCGGCATCACCGGCATTAATATCTGTCAAATCATTGGTAGGGAAATTCTTACGATACGTTTTAGTATAAGAATAATCATACTTCTCCGTATGCCAACTGACCATCGCTTTAAAGCCATGCAGTCCGAATTGCTTATCATAATTCAGCAATGCATCAAAAGTAGCGCGATGCCAACCATAATAACGTTCATCCAAATGATTGGGTTCCGACTCCTTATTTTCATTATACCGGATATATTTCTGGAAATCACGATAATGTTGTTGATCGTTCACATAAGATCCTGTTATTGTAGCCATCAAGTCATCTGTAATCTTATAATCTACAGCTAATACTCCCGAAAAATTTTGATTTTTGCGGTCAACTGTCTGATCTAAATCCAGCCATGCCAGAGGATTTCCATCAGAAACAGTGCCATAAGTACCATCCGGATAACGTCCGACAATCCAGGGAGCCATTCCCTGCAGTGAACGGAAGATCTGACCAGATCCACCTCCTGCATAACAAGATGTAGGATCTGAATAATCATTCTTAATATAGGCCAGATTCATACAAACAGCCAATCTTGAATTCAACTGCATATCTAAGTTTGTACGACCGTTAAACTGTTGTTTTTCAGCATTCGGCAAAATACCATTTTGATTCAAATAGCCGACAGACCCCATATATTTTACATTCTCTGTACCTCCGCTTATACTGACGTTATGAGAATGTTGAACACCCGTTTTATAAGCTTCTTCGTACCAATCTGTATTCGGATAATTCGGATCTGTTTCATCTTTAAATTTTTGAATTTCTTCCTCAGAGAAACGAGGAGTTAACCCTTCAGCAATCATTACCTGACTGTAGAGGCGTGCGTAATCATAAGAATTCAGGCGCTCGGTAAGGTTTGTAGGATTCTGAATGCCTACATAACCATTGTAAGATACGCGCGGTTTACCAGTCTTACCTCGTTTGGTTGTAATCAGGATAACGCCATTAGATGCTTTTGAACCATAGATAGCAGCAGAAGAAGCGTCTTTCAAAACAGAAATACTTTCGACATCATTGGGGTCGATCAAGTTCATTGTTCCTGTTTCAATACCATCCACCAGGATATAAGGGTCAGACGTATTCAAGGTCCCGACACCACGGATTCGGATAGATCCACCATCTTGTCCCGGACGTCCTCCCTGTGAAGTAACTGTTACACCTGGCATCAAACCTTGAATGCCTGAAGATAAATTTGGATAGGACGGCTTTCCAGATCCTTATTACTGACCTGTGCAACAGCACCTGTCATATTTATCTTTTTCTGTGTACCATACCCGACAACAACAATTTCGTCCAATGCCTGGGTATCTTCCTCCAAAGTAACAGCTATGGTTGCTTTACTCCCGACCTTTATTTCTTTAGGACGATAACCGATATAAGAAATTTCAAGGGTTGAACCTTCCGTTACATCTATATTGAAATTACCATCCAGATCAGAAATGACTCCGTTGGTGGTCCCTTTTTGAATAATATTAGCGCCAATAACAGGTTCACCGTTCGTATCCGTTACAGTTCCTTTTAGTGACTTTTTTTGATTGGGTGTCGTCTTTTGGAGCGCCGGCTCAGTTAGTACCACCTGTGTTTCTCCTTTTATAGTATAAGAAACTGAAATCTGTTTAGCGATCTGTCCCATCACGGCTTCAATACTCTGATCGTTTGCGTTAACCGTAATAGAGGTATTCATACCGGGAAGGCCTTTCTTATAGAAAAAACGGTATTTACTTACCTTTTCAATTTGCTTCACAACTTCCGCTGCGGGCTTATCTTTCATATGTATAGTTATCTGAGCTTGAATCTCCAAAAATGGAAAGGTTAACAATAATGCCAGAAAAACCATTTGTTTAAATAAATGCTTCATGTTACTCATTTTTCTTTTGATTAGAAATAAGATGTAGATAAAATAAATGTTTGTAACTTTGTAAGCAGGAGATTCCCTTTAATAACGGCCGGTCTCCTACACCGGCTAT
>JAJPZM010000447.1 GCA_021204335.1 Parabacteroides sp.
CTCGTATTAGTAGTGACAAATTGATAAACGGATATTTAGCTGTTATATTGTATGGGTAACATCTTATTACTACCTTTGTCTCCCCTTTTTGAATATCCATATTATGCAATTTACAAATAAACAAATCTGGAAAATTACTTACCCTGTACTTATCAGCCTGTTGATGGAGCACATGATCGGGTTGACCGATACGGCTTATCTGGGTCGGGTAGGAGAGGTTGAACTTGGCGCTTCGGCTCTGGCTGGGGTTTATTACCTGGTTATTTATATGCTGGGCTTCGGTTTTAGCATTGGAGCACAGGTATTGATTGCCCGCCGTAGCGGATCGAACGATTTCTCCCGGATCGGGCCGGTTTTTATGCAGGGAACGCTTTTCCTGTTGTTGCTTGCCGCTACTTTGTTTACGGTTTCCCATTTCTATTCTCCTGTGATCTTGCGGAAACTGATCGGTTCGGATGAGGTGTACAAGGCAACCATGAGTTATATCGACTGGCGTGTTTACGGCTTCTTCTTCTCGTTTATAGCTGTGATGTTCCGGGCGTTTTATGTAGGCATCACTAAAACGAAGATATTGACAGCCAACTCGGTGGTGATGGTATTGACCAATGTTATGTTGAATTATGTCCTGATATTCGGTAAGTTCGGTTTTCCTGCGTTGGGCATTGCCGGTGCGGCAATCGCTTCCTCTATTTCGGAGGCGGTGTCGGTACTGTTCTTTATTCTTTATACATGGAAGAAAATTGATTATAAGAAATATGCCATGTTCCGTTTTGCCGGTATCGATTTCAGGATGCTGAAACAGATATTGAATGTTTCTGTCTGGATTATGGTGCAGCATGGGATAGCCTTTGTCGGTTGGTTTATCTTCTTTATCGTGATGGAGCATTAGGGAGAACGTCCGTTGGCTATTACGAATGTGGTACGTAGTATTTCTTCGTTTCTGTTTATGTTTGTCAATGCCTTTGCCTCGACATCGAGTTCGCTGGTGAGTAACCTGATCGGTTCCGGCAAACCGGATCAGGTAATGGGATTATGCGGACGGATGATCCGGCTCTGCTATTTCTTCGTGTTGCCGTTGGGGATATTGATCGCTTTATTTCCGGATCTGGTTTTGCGTATTTATACAGACAATCCGGACTTGATACAAAGTTCGATCCCATCGCTTTGGGTGATGCTATCTTCTTATATTCTGGCAGTTCCGGCTTTTGTTTATTTTCTGAGCGTATCGGGAACCGGAAACACGCAGTCGGCATTGATGATCGACATGGCAAGCATCTTTGTCTATGTTTTCTATACATTATTAGTAGGTATCTGGCTACGGGAAGATGTTGCTGTCTGCTGGACAACTGAGCATGTATATAATATAATGCTGCTGACTTCCTTTTTCTATTTGTAGAAGGGAAACTGGCGGAATAAGAAGATATAACTTGCTGTTTTACCTCTTTATTAAAACCGTCAGTCGCAACGACAAGTCAAAGAAAACCATCTTGGCATTAACGTTCTGCGTAATATGTCGTTCCGCTTTAGCCAGTTCTTCCATAATGTCGAACACATTCCGTTCGTTTACGAAAGGGGCGAATTTGACGGCAAAGCCGGCTTCATCCATATTCATGTAGTTTAATTCGGGCGACTGGAAACGATACATGAAATTCTCGCGAATCAGGTGTTGGCAATATTGCAGGAAATTCTTTTGCCGTTCGCGTCCGATGCCGGCAAGTATGTCTCCCATTGCTTTCATGCCTTTTACGTTGCGGGCCCATGAGTTACGCATCATCGTTTTGAATTGTTCCAGATAAAAACTGTTTTCTTCGCTCAGACTGATGGCTTCAACCGCTTTCAGATAATTACCGTTAGCCAGGTGGGCTACATGTTTCGCATCATCGGATGCTAATCCGAATTGTGTGATCATGGCGGAGGTAATCGCCTCCGGGTGGATGGAACGCACGTTGATCCGCTGGGCACGCGACAGGATGGTGCCTAATACCAGATCGGGAGTTTCCGAAACCATCAGGATAACAGTGTTCAAAGGGGGTTCTTCAATCACTTTCAGAAGTTTATTGGCACAAGTAGGATGTAGTTTTTCGGGTAGCCAAACCAATAAGATACGGTAAGTCGCTTCGTATATTTTTAGGTTCAGCTTACGGATGATCTCATCGCTTTCCTTCGAATAGATGATAGCCTGCGAGTTGCCCGCATCGATATAATCCAGCCAGCCGTCTATATTAAAGTAAGGTCGTTCTTTCAGGAAGCCGCGCCACTCGGTCAGATAATCGTCACAAACTTCTTTTTTCTTTTCTTTTTTAGCTACGATAGGAAATACGAAGTGTAAATCCGGATGCGCCAGCTCATTGAACTTCAAACAAGACGGACACTTGCCACAGGCGTCTGTTTCTGTCCGCTGAGTACAATTCAGATAACGAGCATAGGCTAATGCCAAAGGGAAAGCACCGGCACCTCCCTGCTCGGTAAATAACTGTGCATGAGGTACTATTCCTGTCTGTGCTGAATGGATTAGTCGCTTTTTGATCTCTTCCTGACCGATTATATCTTTGAAGTACATGAATGCTCCTTATTATATTTACAGACAAAGATACAAATAATCAGGAAAAAAGGAAATGGCAGATTAATGTGTAGGTTGCATTTTGTTCAGAATGCTTTTTGCTATAAAAAAGTAATAGCAAAAAAGGATATGCTGCCAGATCCATTGCGATAAATAATATGTATTTCATTTCAGTTTAAATTTACAATATGCTCGTATTCTTCTTTTTATGATGCGCAAAGATATAAAAAAGCTGCATGATTGTTTCACTAAACCGTATCATACTACATTAAAAGCAAAAAACGCAGAGGTATACATATTTAGTATTCCTCTGCGTCTGTCTGTGTCCGTTAAGATGCGAACTGCTATTTCTTCATCACTTTGGAGAAGTACAAATCGTTACCGGAAGTTATTTTAACTACATACATGCCAACCGGCAGGGCGCTGACATTCATTTCATTACTGCTTCTCTCCATTTTAACCAAATCACCGTCCATAGAGAATAGTTGGACCTTGTCGGCTGTTACTCCGTCGATGCGGATCATATCGGAAGCAGGATTCGGAGCAACCGTAACCTGGGCGGATTTAAGAACGCTGGTGTTGGCAGTTGCATTGTCCTTTACCACAGTGAATGAGTCGAACAAAGAAGGTTCGCCCAAGTCGTTCACCGTATAGGTTTCAATTTCGATTTTATCCGTACTCAGGTTTACGCGGCTGAATGTGGGTTCGCCTGTTTGGCCGAATTTCCCGGAGAAAAGTCCCCAGTAATTAGTTACTTCATGTTTATCCAAAGAGGCAAGCATGGCAGCTTCGTTACGCGGTTCATATTTCTTCTTGCCGGCGGAATTGTTCAGGAAGTAAAGCGTACCGTCTTTTACATTAAATACGCCCCCTTTCTTTCCTGTCATATTTTCGCGGGCACCCGGCTGACCTACAACTTCTACATTCTGTACACCAGAGGATACGAGCGTCTTGGATGTGTTGCTAACCGGGCCGATTACTTCATAAATATGGTCGTGTCTCTGGAGAGCCAGGTCGATCTTCAATTCATCGAAGATAGGGAGCATGGCGGCACGCACAACCTTTCCATCTACATCATCCTGGTGGGAGTTACTGCCGGTAAACATATTCTTGTGGTAGGTAGCAATACGCCATTTCACTTCCGGATGTGCTTTTACCTGTTCACGCATCCATGCCTTCAATGCATCGAAATATCCATCGGCACTGTAATCTTCGTAGTTGATTGCCAAAAAGAGAGCATCTCCGTAAACGAATGAATAAACGGTTCCGTTCATAGCAGTCTTGGTCGGAGAATTTTCATTGAAAGAATTATCCGTATTGAAATGTTTGGCAAAATTGCCGTCGCGAACGCTTCGGTCGTGATTTCCCTGTACCGGAACCAGCGGTTTATGCATCCATACATCCTGCATTGTCGAGAACCACTGTTCCCATTCCCACTCGGATGAATAGGATGAAGTGGGGCTGAGGCACTTGTTGCACCTGTCGTTTCTACAAAGTCACCGTTGCAAAGTACGAACTGTGCATCCGGAACCAGGCGTTGGGCTGCGTGGATTGTTTTTTTTGCGAAACATCGAACATTTCGTCATTCTGGGCCTGTGTATCCGTTATATAGATAAAGGAATAGGCACTCTTGTCGTTTTTAGTGGTTGTAAAACTGCCGATCTCGCTCCAGGCTCCGGTCGTACCGACGCGGAATGAATAAGTCGTTCCCGGGTCGAGCTTGTCTACCAATACTTTATGACTGGTGTAAGACATATCCGTTTTCGAGGCAATGCCTGCATCTACGTAGTTTGCATCTACCAGATAATTCATAGAAACATTCTCGATCGTAGCTTCTTTGGTGATAGGAGAACTTTCGAAATCCTTCTCAGTAGCATTGGCTTTCTTTACAATCTGAACCATTCCTTTATTCGAGGTAGGATTTGTAAACCAGGCAAAACCAAGACTGGTAATAGGATCGCCATTCAGTGTCATATTAATACTGTAAGGCAATTTCCCATCGGTAGCCTTCGAAGTACGCAACAACTTCGTCCAGGTAGGAATCGAGAAGTCGGCTTTGTTCAATGTGATGGAACTTTGTGCGGAAAGCGGTTGTATGCCGGCTGTAAAGGATACAATCGTGGCAGCAATCAGAGACTGCACATTAAGAAGTAAATTTTTCTTCATATACAATTTTGTTTAGTGGATAAATTACTCGTTGCAAAAGTCTCCTTATTGTATGTCAATATTATGACTAGGATATTACAGAAAATGAAGGTTCGGTTACATTTATATGTAATCCAGGATAAAGGCGTTTGCCAGCTTGGTGGCAAACGGTTAGTATGCTTAATCTTAGTACTTGTCTGACTACTTCTTACTTCGATTCTCCCTTATTCTTTTTGTTTGTCAATTATCGAACGCTTGTTCGACAGATGGCAAATGCTTGTTTGATACTTGTCAAACAAGCGTACGACAGCTGTCAAACAATAAAGAATTACCTGCTTTCGGAATAAGTAATAGTTGGCTACGGCCTTACAAACGGCTTGTAGAGACCTTGCTCATCAGTTTGATCTATATCAACTGCATACTATAATGAAGCAAATTGTAATGCAGTAGGCCGAACAAAATTATATATATTTTGCCAACCCAAATAAATTCTATAAATTACCCCCTCTTTATCGGGAAAATTACAAACAAAAAGGGGATAGGTAGAACATGAGGGGAGAGAAAATTGACAAAACAGATGAATTATTCCGAAGGATATCCTTTTCAGATGACGAGGAGGCTTTTCGTGTGCTGTTTTATGATTTTTTCTCCCCCCCCTGTGTGTGTTTGCTTATCGATATGTGGAAGAACAGGCAACGTGTGAAGATATTGTGCAGGATACTTTCTTCCGGATATGGAAAAACAGGAAAAGCCTGGATATCCGGATTTCTGCCCGTAACTTTTTATTGACAACCGTCAGAAATAGTTGTCTGGATTGGTTGAGAAAACAGGCCGTAGAGAAACGATGGGAGGAGAAGTTTATGGAAGAAACGGACGAGGATGCTTCTGACCTATATACGACAGTGGAACTGGAATACTTGCTTAATCAAGCCCTGGATAAACTGCCGGAACAAATTGCATCGACTTTCCGAAGTAACCGTTTTGATGGAAAAACATATACGGAGATAGCGGAAGAGAAAAATATCTCAGTGAAAACTGTTGAGGCATATATGAGCAAGGCCTTGAAGCATTTACGGGTGGAACTGAAAGATTATTTGCCTTTTTTTTTATCGGATTTCTCTATTGAATCATAGGGTATATGGATAGGTTGTTCGTCTATATAGTAAAAAAGTGAAGAAATTATGAAGGAGCGTGATACGGATTTATCAGAAATGCAGGAATTTGAAAGTGAAGATATGGAATCTGTCTTTGCGCTTTCTGATAGATTGATGGCGCAGAAAAAAATAGATGTGGACAGAAACTGGGTAGAACTCCATAAACGTATCCGGAACGATCGGTGGAAGATACGTCTGGGGAAATTTGTCCGGACAGCTGCTGCTATTCTGTTGTTACCGGCACTGATTCTTTCGGCTTATTTATATTATCGTCTGGAACAGGTAAAACTTGCACCGATTGAGCAAATAGAACTGACGGCAGCTTATGGTGTTGTTTCGAAGGTTGTATTATCCGATGGCTCGGAGGTTTGGTTGAATTCAGGTTCTAAACTGGTATATCCCAATCGATTCAATGGAAAACGTCAGGTTTATTTGTCTAGTGAAGCCTATTTTAAAGTTGAGTCGGACGCTTCCAACCGTTTCGACGTACAGACTTCGGAAGGAGTAACAGTTAGTGCTTACGGAACGGAGTTCAATGTACAGTCTTATGAAGAAGAACCTGCTATAAAAGCTACGCTGGCTAAAGGCCAGATATGTGTCCAGCAGGACGATCTGAAATTAAGCCGTTATCTGAAACCGGGCGAACAAGCCGTATTTGCTAAAAATGAGAAAAATATAACCCTCCATTCGACTAACTTATCCATGGAAACGGCCTGGAAAGATGGAAAGATCGTATTCCGCAGAACCCCGATGGACGAGGTCGCCAAACGACTTTCCCGCCACTTCAATGTCGATATCCAGTTACAGGGAAAAGAAGTATTCGGGTATTCCTATTCGGCAACATTTACAACGGAGACTTTGGCTGAAATACTTTCTTTGTTGGAAAAAAGTGCACCGATCCGTTGTGAAATCATAGAACCGGAGCAACATGGTGATTATGCCTTTTCAAAGAAAAAGGTGCTTATTCATCCTTATTATCCCCAATAAAAAGTTTTAGGATAAATTTTTTCAGTAAAAAGATTACATTTCTCGTAGGGTATTCATCGGGGCAATACGTCTATGTATTGAGATGTAAAAATAAATATTGTTTAATTGTTAACTTTAAAAGTATGAGGAAAGAAAAGACATAGCCTGAAAAAGAACGGTAAAACGAAGCCGCTTTCCCGCCTGTGAGATAAAACGACCTTTGAATATC
>JAJPZM010000170.1 GCA_021204335.1 Parabacteroides sp.
ATGTCTAAAAATTAATATGAATAGAATGAAATACTGGATAATAGCCGTTGTTGCCATCCTGCTGGCAGCATGCAATAATGACACAGAACACAAGCTGGAAGGCAAATGGCAATTGCAGCAAGTAGAAGCGGACGGAGAGGTGATACAGGCGGATACGGTGTTTTATAATTTTCAGAATATATTGTTTATGTTTCAGGTATATATCCCGGCAACCGAAACCTATATGACGCAACATGGCTTCAATACGCTGGAGGGAGACGATCAGGTGACCTTGGAGCTTTCCGATGTCCCCCGTCCGGCAAGCCAGTATCTGCCTTATACCGACTGGAAATCGAAAACACGCACCTTCACCATTGAAAAGGTAAGCGGGAAGCAGTTAATACTGAATAGCGAGGGGAAAAGGTATATATTCCGCAAATTTTAAGCGAACAACGCGTATTATTGTTATACTTTACATTATCAGTCTATCTCCTTGTTGATAACTGAAGCTGTTTTTCATCGTGTGGATAAAGAATAACGACCTCTTTTAGTTTATTAACTAATTAAATTAGTTTTCAAACTAAATCTTTTAGTTACTTTGTCGCAAACAAGTAAAATTATGAAGCGACTGACTGCAAAAGAGGAAGAGATCATGGGCTATTTCTGGGAGAAAGGTCCTTTGTTCGTGAAGCAATTGCTGGAATATTATGAGGAACCCAAACCTCATTTCAATACCCTTTCCACCATTGTTCGTGGTTTGGAAGAAAAAGGATTCCTTTCCCATAACACGTTTGGCAATACTTATCAGTATTATGCTGCCGTAACGGAAGAGGAGTATAGTAGTGGGATATTAAAGAATGTCATCGCCAAATATTTCAATAACTCCCATCTGGGTGTCGTTTCTTCCCTGATCAAGGAAGAGGAGATCTCGGTAGACGAGTTGCGCCAATTGCTCGATGAAGTTGAACAAGCCCATAAAAAGTAAATGCACATGGGAGACTACTTTGTTTATATCCTTAAATCGTCTGCATGCCTGGCGTTCTTTTACCTGTTTTACAGACTGCTGTTGAGCCGCGAAACGTTCCACCGCTTTAATCGTATTGCCCTGATGGGGTTGATTGTTTTTTCCGTTGCCGTTCCTTTTATACGGGTCATTACGGAAGAACCGGTTGTCATACAACGTCCGATGTTGGATTTGGAGAATCTCTTGCAGATGGCGCAAATGCAAACGGAGGTGGCACCGTCCGGGCAATCCTGGTTACCTCTTTTGTTTATGGTTTATCTGTTGGGGGGGATATTCTTTTTTATCCGTTTCCTTTATTCTACAATATGTATCTGCCGGATCATCAGGAAAGGAGAGAGGCAACAACTTCAGGAGGCTACACTGGTGGTGACGCAGGAGCCTGTCAGCCCGTTCAGTTGGATGGGATATATTGTTATCTCGGAAAAGGACAGGGAAGAAAGCGGGCGGGAAATACTGACACACGAGATGGCGCATATCCGTGCCCGTCACTCCATTGATATGCTGGTTTGTAGTCTGTGTGTAATTATTCAATGGTTCAATCCGGCCGTCTGGCTGCTGAAACAGGAATTACAGAATATCCATGAGTTCGAGGCAGACGAGAGCGTGATCGATCATGGGGTCGATGCGAAGAAATATCAGTTATTATTAATAAAAAAAGCTGTTGGTTCACAGCGCTTCACTTCTATGGCCAACAGCTTTAATCACAGTAAACTAAAAAGCGAATTACTATGATGTTAAAACAAAAATCAAGTCCTTGGGCACGATTGAAGTATCTGTATGTACTTCCGCTCACGGCTGTTGCAGTAGTAGCCTTTGCCCGTCCCGAAATCTCCCGCGAACTGGAGACGATTTCGAGTGAGCCTCGCCCTCTCGTTATTATTGACAGGATAGAGCAAACCGACCAGGAGGGACTTAGTAAACTCGACCCGCAAACCATAGAAAGTATATCCGTTCTGAAAGATTCGGTTTCTATAAAGCAATATGGCGAAAAAGGCAGGGACGGTGTAATTATAGTAGTAACAAAGAATGCAACCAAAGAATTGAAATGATGAAGTCTAATTTATATGGGGCAACTATCGTTGCCTCTCTTTTTCTTTCTGCCTGTAGCGGAAGTAAAACCGCAGACGGGCAACTGAATGTTATTCCGTTAGAAGCCGCAATTGATAACCCGGCAAGGTTGAATGTGTCCGATTGCTTCAGCCAGGTATCTTATATCCCATTGGAAACGAACGATAGTTGCCTGGTTGGACAAGCTCCCCGCGTACAGGTTATTAAAGACAAGATACTGGTTTCCACCAACCAGAATCAATGCCTGATGTTTGACAGGACCGGTAAGTTTATCCGCCAGGTCGGGCATGTAGGAAATGATCCGGGGGGGTACAGTGATGTCTATTGTTGGTGCAATAATGAAACAGGTACGATCTATTTCCTGGGCTGGGGCAATGAATTGGTGTGCTATGACCAAGAAGGTTTGTTCAAAGGGAAGATCAAAATTCCGTTTGATGCACAGGGTACATCTTTTAGCTATCAGACAGATGAAATACAGGTTGCCTATAAGCAAGAACTGTTCGGCGCCGCAGGAAGCGAATTCCATATCTTTAAAGATAATGAACAAATAACTTCATTCCCGATCGCCGGAACCGAAGCCCAATCGATCGATCCTTCCGATATTGCCTCCATGTCAATCCTTAGAAGCGAAGCCGGTCTTGAATTGTATGGCCCTACGGCTTACGCGGGTGTAATACTCGTTGATTATAAAGAACCGGAGACTGGGAGTGTCGTGCTTCTAAGTAACAGCAATTTGTGGCGGCAGGATTAGGACCTTTATTTCAAGGAAGCCTATAACGATACGATCTATCAGGTGAAAGATACCGCCCTTATTCCTTCGAGCATTCTTGATTTGGGCAAATACCATTGGGCGTTCTCCGAACGCTTTATGAAGAACAAGGATAATGCGGCACTGGTAACACAGGTGTTGGAGAGCGAGGACCGAATGATTATCCGCCTTATAAGAGGATTGTTCCATAAAGCTGTTCTGTATGATGCCGTAGTCAATGAATCGACAGGGAAAGTAAAAGTAGGCCTCTATACCGATGGGATGAAAGACGACCTGGCAGGCTTCATGCCTCTGCAACCTGTTACGGTTTCTTCGGCAGGAGAGTATGCCGGGCTGCTTCCGTCGGCCGAGGTGGTCGAATGGTTTGAGGAGCATAGCGATAACAAGCTGCCACCGTCCATAAAGAAGTTGCAGGAGGGAGGTAGGGGAAGAAGACAACCCGGTGGTCGTGATCATGAAGTAAGTTTCAATACGAACCGTATCAACGCGACAAATACTTTGCCGTATTTATCCAGTTTGATATCGCCTACGCCCCGTATCTCGCTAAACTCCTCGAGGGTGACAGATTTCTTTTGCACCATATCTTCGAGCGAGTCGTCGGAGAAGATGATGTAGGCAGGCGTCTGCTCGCGTTCGGCAATCTGCTTGCGGAGTTGTTGGAGCGAGTCGAGCAGCGTCTCCTCGATGGATGCCGCCTTGATCGGTTTGATCGGGCGGTATTTGAATTTAGAGTCTTTGCGGGTGAAATATGTCTTTTCTTCCGGTTCTTTATAGATAGACATCATTGCCTTTTGTTCTCCGAACAGGACCTTCCTGCCCAGCGGCGTTACTTTCAGAATGCCGTCATTCACATAATCTATTTCGATATAACCTAATTGCAGCATCTGGTAAAGATACTCTTTCCATACCTTGTAGGAGAGGTCTTTGCCGGCGCCGTAAGTCTTTAGTTTATCATACCCTTTCTCGGTGATCTCTGCTTTTTCCGA
The DNA here is from genome assembly GCA_021204335.1 of Parabacteroides sp. Classification (GTDB taxonomy): domain Bacteria; phylum Bacteroidota; class Bacteroidia; order Bacteroidales; family Tannerellaceae; genus Parabacteroides. The sequence continues at coordinate 3,827 of JAJPZM010000170.1, forward strand.
TCCGCGAAGGATATTGATCAGCATGTTCATGCCGACGAACTCGCCGGTGCGAAAGATGGCGCTTAACGCCTTTTGCACCAATATGCTTCCGTCGAACCGCTGGGGCGGGTTCTTGCAAACGTCGCAATTGCCGCAATCGTGGTCGCTTTCCTCGCCAAAGTAGCTGAGCAGGATCCGACGGCGGCAAATATCCGCTTCACAATAACGTCGCATCCGGTTTAGCTTCTGGAGGTTGACGTCTCTTTGCCCGCTTTCCTCGGCAAAACGGCGGAGGACGAGCAGGTCGGCTACCGAGTAAAAAAGCAGCGTGTCGCTTTTCATCCCGTCACGCCCGGCACGGCCAATCTCCTGGTGATAGTTTTCGATGCTTCCCGGCATATTATAATGTACGACCCAGCGCACATTGCTTTTGTCGATCCCCATTCCGAAAGCAACGGTGGCGCAAATCACGTTCATACGGTCGTTGATAAAATCGTCTTGCGCCTTTTCCCTGGTGGCGGGCGAAAGTCCGGCATGGTAGGCAACCGCCTTGATCCCGTAGGAGCAAAGTTCTTCCGCCAGCTTCTCGGTGCTGTTGCGGCTCATGCAGTAGGCGATGCCGCTCTGACCCCGGTGCCTGTGGATGAAATGGACGATAGCCGCCGTCTTCTCTTTTTTATTCAATCCCCGGCGGATGGTCAGGGAGAGGTTGGGGCGGTCGAAGGAGGAAACGAACACTTCCGGCTCGTGCAGGTTCAACTGGTTGATAATATCGTTGCGCGTTACCTTGTCGGCGGTGGCGGTCAGGGCAACGATCGGCACTTTGGAGAAATGCTCTTTTAAAACGGCCAGCTGGGTGTATTCCGGACGGAAATCGTGTCCCCAATGGGAGATGCAATGTGCTTCGTCGATAGCGATCAGGGAGATATCCATACGTGGAAGCAGCCAGTGCAATTCGCTTACCAATGCTTCGGGCGAGAGGTAAAGCAGTTTTATTTTTCCCTGGATGCAGAGTTGTTTGATCTTATGCCGTTCCTCGTCGGGCATCATGCTATTGAGGGCGGCGGCCGGGATGCCGTTGGCTACCAGTGCGCCCACCTGGTCCTTCATCAGCGCGATCAGAGGCGAGATCACCACGGCTGTTCCCGGCATGTAGATGGCCGGTAGCTGAAAGCAAATAGACTTCCCGCCCCCGGTCGGCATCAGCACCAGCGAATCCTCTTTCCTTAAAATGCGTTGTATGATCTCCGCCTGTAACGGGCGGAAAGAAGTATACCCGAAAAACTTCTTTAGCAGCAACAATAATTCTTTCATCATCCTAGAATCAAGCTACAAAGATAGCATAATTTCCTGTTAACTGCCTATTCTGTAAACTCACTTCTTCTATATCATCGAATAATGGCTACTGTGTTATTGGTCAATAGATTACAGTTTCCTCGTAGTTTCTTCCTAAGGAAACTGTAGTTTCCTCCATAGGAAACGGAGAGGATATTTATGCCCTGTTTTGACGGCCTGCAATATTATTTCCCGCCGGATAGCTATTTGTCGGTATATTTCCTTATCTTTGCCCCATTATTTATTTAACGAGCCGCGATGGCTCACCCTTTTATTAGATGACATTTGAACAATTAGAACTGATCGAGCCCATACAGAAGGCTCTCACAAAAGAAGGTTATACAATTCCAACCCCTATACAAGCCGAAGCAATTCCCTACGTTTTAGACGGAAATGACTTATTAGGTTGCGCGCAGACCGGAACAGGTAAAACGGCCGCATTCTCCATACCTATTATTCAGAACTTGTATAACGAACGCCTGAATGGTAAAGTACGTGGTATCAAAGCATTGATACTGACGCCTACCCGCGAACTGGCTATCCAGATCGGAGAAAGCTTTACCGCTTATGGTAAATATACAGGAGTGAAACATACCGTTATATTCGGCGGCGTAGGGCAGAAGCCTCAGACCGATGCCCTCAAACAGGGTATAGACGTGCTGATCGCAACCCCCCGGACGTTTGCTCGACCTGATCAATCAGGGATTTATCAGCTTGAAAAATCTCGATTACTTCGTGCTCGACGAGGCCGACCGTATGCTGGATATGGGATTCATTCACGACATCAAGCGCATTCTGCCTTTGTTGCCTAAGAAGCGTCAGTCGCTGTTCTTCTCGGCAACCATGCCGCCCGAAATAGAACGCCTGGCAGGAACGATCCTGCAAGATCCGCAGAAAGTAGAAGTAACTCCGGCATCCTCGACGGTGGATAAGATCGAGCAATCGGTCTATTTCGTTGAAAAGGCGGAAAAGGTGAGCTTGCTTACCCAATTGCTGAAAGACTCGTCATTGGAATCGGTGCTGATCTTTACCCGCACGAAACATGGTGCCGACAAGGTGGCGCGTATCCTGGCAAAAGCAAATATCGGTGCCGAGGCTATCCATGGCAACAAAAGCCAGACGGCCCGCCAACGTGCGCTGACCAACTTCAAGGATCATACCACCCGCGTACTGATCGCTACGGATATTGCCGCACGCGGTATCGATGTGGATCATCTCTCGCATGTGATAAATTATGAACTACCGAACGTGCCGGAAACATACGTGCATCGTATCGGCCGTACGGGACGTGCCGGTCGGAGCGGAGTGGCCTATTCATTCTGTGATGCGGAAGAAGTACCGTACCTGAAAGATATCCAGAAACTGATCGGTAAACAAATACCTGTAGCCGGTGGAAATGAATTTGAAACGGCGGCGGTCAAAGCGGCCGTAGCCGAAAAGAAAGAAGCGATCAAGGAGGAATCCAAACGCCGTAACATGTTCGGTAGCAAACGCGACGGCAGCTATTGGCGGAATAAGAAACGGGCAGAAAGCGGAAATCAGAAGGTTGCTAAAAAGTAACATAAAAGAAACATTTACTTTCCGGATTTTCACTATTTTTGCGCGGAATATGGATAAGGAGTCATAAATGCCTGAAATACGAGAAGATACTATAACACGATTGAATAATGGAGATACAAAAGCATTCGAAATATTGTATTCTGTCTATTATGTGTATCTCTGTGCAGTTGCAACCAAGTACATATTCAATGCCGAAGCGGCCCGCGAAATAGTAAACGATGTGTTTTTGAATGGGGCTGTCCAAAAAGTGGATAGCCCCTTTAACTATTGTTTATTTCGGTAAAAAG
>JAJPZM010000110.1 GCA_021204335.1 Parabacteroides sp.
ATAAAAATACCCACAAATATCAATAAAGGTTAAAGCCCACTATACATGCGGGATTCACTAAAATAGCCCAATCGCTCAGAACCCTGATTAAATTAGGCATTCCCATTTTCATCGCTTCTGGTGTTGTAAATCTATATTAAAATGTACGCGCGTGTAGGAACAGATGCAATCATAAAGAAATGGGACTAAAGTCCAAAGATTGTATAGATATTGCCAGTCCGTCAGTTAAAACTGACGGCAAAGAAACCTGTAATAAAGATAGCGATTTGCTGTATTTTGTGGCATTTTGAATAGTTTTAATAAGATTTGCCAACAGGAGCTTTTAGAAAAAAAGCTAATAATGGGGAATCACAGTGTTTAAAAGGGGGAAATGGGATGTGTTAAAAAAAGTCATCTAAATGATTTTTGAAATCATTACAATAGTTTCGGAAAGTCATTTAGATGACAGCGACAACTCATTGAGATGAATTGGGGAAATCATTATGATGATTTTTTAACAGTTCCAAATTGGACGGTTTTCGGTCAAAAAGGGGAGAAAAGAACCTTAGAAAATGGTCCTTTTTCTCTGATTCGTATGCACAAACGGGTTGATCACAAATATCACATAGACATATATTTCACACAATTACAAACTATTTGCTAACACATTCCTATTATTCATAACTCTACATCTTTCAAAACAGATCCAATATCCACGCTGATTTTCCATTTCCAGAAAATTTATTGAAATCAAGTCCGAGCTAGTTACAATTACCTGCCGGGTTATCTCCTATCAAGTCCCGCATAATTTCAATTACCCCGAGCTTAATTGAAACTACCTCGGACCTAATCTGAGCAAACCGGCAGTTAATCAAGATTTTTGCAATAACAAATTCCAATACCATTCAAAATATATACTTTATTTAGCTGGAATCATTACTGCAAGCCAACTTTTTCAACTATCACTTTCACACAAAAAACTGTAGCAAACCATTCAATAAATTCTTTACCCGCCTGACTTTTCAAAACAGGTAATCACAAAGTAACTCTATCCTTCTTACTTATTTCAAAATGTCAAACTCCAACTCCTGCTCCATGTCATTTACATTCGCCACCTTTTACCACCCGTCAAATAGCCCAACCACCACAAGCAACAATAACATTTTGTCATTTTGACAATTGACTAATTATGGGGCATCGTGCGTTTCCGAACTTCTTTAGTGTGGATATGCACAAAATCAAAAACATCAAAACCACATAAACAGCTAAGGATAAATAATTTACTCCTATGGCACAACATTTGTATATCCTTTATCAAATTAAATTACCATACACATGATTAAGACGATTGGATTAGAAAAGATTTTCCGCACAGAAGAAGTGGAAACATGGGCTTTGAATAAAGTAGATATAGAGGTGAAAGAAGGTGAGTTTGTAGCGATCATGGGGCCGTCCGGTTGCGGAAAGTCTACGCTGCTGAATATCCTGGGATTGCTGGATAACCCGAGTGGCGGCGAATATTATCTGAATGGAACCGAAGTATCCAAATATACCGAAGCACAACGTACCAAGCTACGCAAAGGGATCATCGGGTTTGTCTTCCAGAGTTTCAATCTGATCGACGAATTAAATGTATATGAAAATATAGAACTCCCATTGCTTTACATGGGCGTCTCCGCCACCGAGAGAAAACAAAAGGTAAGAGAAGCCATGGAACGCATGGCGATCGTACACCGCGAGAAACATTTCCCGCAACAGTTATCCGGCGGTCAGCAGCAACGCGTTGCCATCGCCCGAGCAGTTGTCGCCAACCCGAAACTGATCCTTGCCGATGAACCGACCGGTAACCTGGACAGTAAAAACGGCCAGGAAGTAATGAACCTGCTCAACGAACTGAACAAGGAAGGCACAACAATCGTCATGGTGACCCACAGCCAGCACGATGCCGGATACGCTTCACGCATCATCAACCTGTTCGACGGAAAGGTTGTTACGGAAACTGTTATCTAATGATAAACAAACCGGCAACGTTGCCAAATATTAAAATCAAGGGATGAAGCGAAAAGAAATGTTATTTTATTACGATTGTATCGTAATTATTATGATCGACAGACATATATTCATACATTTCGCTCCTAATTATCTAACTTATTAATTCTAATTATACAAGATGAAGCAAATACTCACATTACTCGTTGTGCTTTTCTGTTGTACAACGTTGCAAGCCAGGGAACGGGTTGTTGAACAGCCGGCATTTGACGCCTGGAGTTCCACCTCTTTGGAAATTCAAAAAATCGTACTGAACGATACTGCCACAATTGTATATATCGATGCTTTTTATCGTCCTCACAATTGGATTAAGATCGGAAAAGACAGCTACTTACAGGCAAATGGCAAACAATATAAAATCCGATCGGGGGTGAATATGGAATTGGAAAAAGAAATATGGATGCCGGAATCGGAAACCTACTCTTTCCAAATGATCTTCCCACCATTGCCCGAAAATACGGCAACCGTCGATTTTTCAGAAGGTGACTTTGAGGGTACATACAGCATCTGGGGAATCCATTTGGACGGCAAACCGGCTTACTCACCGCTTGCCGGCAAAAAGAATCTGAAAGAGACGCCGGTACTGGGAACCCCTGAACTGAAATCGGGCATTGCCACACTGAAAGGCCATATTGCCGGATACCGTCCGGAAATGAATTTAACTGGCTCGACCTGGGCTTATAATCCGATAACTGCAGGGGCCGATGAAAATGCTATCACCGTCGACCGGAACGGTAATTTCACTCTGGATATCCCATTAAACCATATATCTGTAATCAATATTTCATCCAGCTTTATGCAAGCCCCGGTCTACCTGAAACCAGGTGAAACGACTTCCGTTGAAATCAATTTTCCGGAAATATGCCGCGCACAGTCTAAGCTGCAAAAAGACAAACCGTCGCTGGGCGAAAAATATTATTTCAGCGGTGCATTGTCTGCTTTAAACAACGAAGTCAGCAACAGTACGCTTCACGAATTACCCGTTGGCTTCAACTCGCAGGAGGGGTTTGACCAGATGCTCAATGATATTACCAACGTGAATATCGACCAGTTTAAACAATATTGGCTCGATCGCAGAGAAAAAGGGGTCAAGGAACTGGATAAATATCCGGAAATCAGCGATGCTTTCCGCAAAATTCTTCTCATGAACGCAGATATGGAAACAGCCCGACAATTACTGGGCACTTATATGCTAGAATATGCATACCGCAAAGCAAATAATATCCCACAAGAAGCGCCTGCAACCGGCTTCGAACAACCGGTTATCACAACCGCATATTATGATTTTATCCCGCGCCTGGTACCCAACGATCCCATTGCGCTATATGCGTTTAATTTCAGCCTGATACTTCGCAGCCTGCAATATGCCAACATTTCAGGCAAGCCGATACCGGCAGGCACCAAAGAGATGCCCGACAATACTGCCGACCTGGCAAAACTTATGGGAACAGATAAAGGGATCATGTTCGACCTAATAGCTGCTCAAAAGCTGGCACGACCGATCCTGGAATTCAAACCGCTCAGCGACCAGGAGCTGGCTCAGGCAGATAAAATTTCTCCGGTCGTCAAAAGCCTGCTGGCTGATATGAATAACAAGCTAAAACAGACTATCAAAGAAAACAAAAAGAAATCCGGTTATACCGTCGATCGCGTAAATATCGGCGACATTCCGGAGGAAGAATTATTCAACGCAATTACTACGCCTTACCGCGGAAAAGTGGTATTTGTCGATTTCTGGGCAACATGGTGCGGCCCATGCCGGATGGCTATGAAAGAGTCAGAGCCTGTGAAGAAAGAGTTTGAAGGGAAAGAGGTCGTATTCCTGTATCTGGCCGGAGAAAACTCTCCGAAAGGTGCCTGGGAGCAAATGATCCCCGACATCAAAGGCGAACATTACCGGGTGACCGACGGCCAGTGGAGTTATTGGGAAAAGAAATTCGGCATCAATGGCGTTCCTTCTTATATGATACTCTCCAAAGACGGTACACCGGTTCATTTCCAGGTGGGATTCATGGGAGCAGACAAGATGAAAGAAATGATAGAGGAAGAATTGGATAAGTAAAATCCAAAACTTGACATCTTACTAAAGCGGAGACAAAGGAAAAGTCTCCGCTTTTTTGTGATCAAGCTAAAAAGTAGTAATATTACATCTCATAAACTTAACACACTTATCTGATAATATGAGATATCTTAAACTATTGACATTTTTTGTATGCTTGAATGTTTATTGCGGAGTTTCTGCTCAGGAAGCAAAAAAAGCGATGACATTCGAAGAAATGGTCGGCTGGAAACGTATCACAGAGAAAACCATATCCAACGACGGAAAATGGGTTGCCTGCAAAATGGAACCTTGGCGAGGTGATGCCAGTATATTCGTTTATAACTCGAAAGGAGAACAGACTGCCTCTTTCCAACCTGCTGCCCATGCCGAATTTTCGGTATCGTCCAACTATCTGCTGGTAACTAAAAAACCGGAGCTGGAAAGAGTGGAAGCTTTAAAACTGAAGAAAGCGAAAGAAGAAGAGATGCCTTTGGATGAACTGGTTATTTTCCATCTTTCCGGAGAAAGAGAAACGATCGATTCGCTGAAATCTTACAAACTTTCGGAAAGTGCGGACTGGATCGCGTATAAACGCAACAGCAAATCCGACTCCACACTTCATGTCCGCTCGCTCGACGGCACCAAAGAAGTACAGTTTGCAGACGTAAAAGAGTTCAACTTCGCAAAAAAGAGAATATCTTATATTATACAACCGACTCATGCCTGTGTACTTATACCCCGGAAAAAGAAAGTTCTATCTTATTTGAAGGAAAAGGCGTGTTCAAAAAAGCGGCATTCGATGAAACCGGCAATAAGATCGCATTCCTTTATTGTCCGGATAAAGACTCGACCCGTACGCAATTCGCCCTTTACCTGTCGGAAAACAATGCACCTGCCCGTCTGGTTGCTGAACGTAATCGGCATTTTATGCCGGCCGGTTGGGTAATCAGTGAAAACGGTGATTTGCGTTTTTCTGAAAACTCAGAACGCCTTTTCTTTGGTACCGCTCCCGAACCGAAACAAAAAGATACCACAGTGTTGGCAGAGAACCGCCCTAATGTGCAGATATGGAAATGGGACGAAGGCATTCAATATACCCAACAGGTGTATAACAAAGAAAAGGATCTGAAGAAAACATACACTGCCGTTTACAATATCGGCAATAACAAATTATTTCAGCTAGCGAACGTCGAAATCCCGGTTTTGCTTACTGCCGACGAAGGAAATGCACCGCTAGCCCTACTGTCGACATCAAAGCCTTACGATACGGAACAGATGTGGGAAGGCAGAACCCGTTACGATATTTATACGGTCAATATGGAAACCGGCGAACGGACGCAAATCAAAAAAGCAGCCAATACCAATATGCGACTCTCTCCGAAAGGCACGTATGCCTATTGGTATTGCCAGCAGGACAGTTCCTGGTACACCCGCGGCATGGTGGACGGCAAGGAATACCGCCTGACTACACCCGCTACTTTTGCCGCCTGGGATGAAGACAACGACGTGCCGGATTACCCCTCGCCTCATGGACTGGCAGGGTGGACGGCAGACGACCGTAATCTGTTGATTTACGATCGTTACGATATCTGGAAATTCGATCCTACGGCAGAAGTTACCCCCGTCAACCTGACCGTAAACGGGCGCAGGGAACAACTATCTTACCGGCTGATCCGCCTGGATAAAGAACAGAAGTTCGTTGATATTACAAAACCCCAGTTACTGCTGGCTTTCAACGGAAAGACAAAAGGTTCGGGATATTATAATGCATATTTCTCCGCACCGAAAGCACCGAAAACATTACTGGCCGGCAATTTCATGTTGAAAACTCCTGTCAAAGCCAAACATTCGGATGCCGTCATCTATACCTCCGAAACGTTTGAACAATATCCGGATGTGCAGTTATCCGACCTGAGTTTCAAGAAATCCATTCAGCTAACTCATGGAGATAAGCAACAGGAAGGCTTGAATTGGGGAACGGCAGAGCTTGTTTCGTGGATTTCACTGGATGGAATACCACTGGAAGGCGTTGTTTACAAACCGGAGAATTTCGATCCGGCAAAAAAATATCCTGTTATCGTAAACTTCTACGAACGCAATTCGGAAACATTGTATGCCTACCACATGCCCGAATCGCATCGTTCAACGATCGATTATCACTTCTATACCTGCAATGGGTATATCATCTTTAATCCCGATGTACGTTATGTAGACGGTTATCCGGGAGAAAGTTGCTTCAATTGTGTCATGCCGGGTATCACTTCTCTGATTGCCAAAGGGTGTGTAAACGAAAAGGCGATCGGTGCACAGGGACATAGTTGGGACGGTTACCAGGTGGCTTATCTGGCGACCCGCACAACCCTGTTTGCAGCCATCGAATCGGGGGCTCCGGTAGTCAATATGTTCAGTGCTTACGGCGGTATCCGTTGGGGATCGGGGCTTAACCGTTCTTTCCAATACGAGCATGGACAGAGCCGTATCGGTGGAACAATCTGGGATTCTCCTCTGCAATATATGGAGAACTCGCCTTTATTCACAATGGATAAAGTGGAAACGCCTATCCTCATCATGCACAATGACAACGACGGTCATGTACCCTGGTATCAGGGGATCGAGTACTTCGTTGCCCTCAAACGTCTGCAAAAACCGGTCTGGTTACTCAACTACACCGGCGAAGTCCATTGGCCCCTGCGTCTGGCAAACCGCATCGATTTCCAGAAACGCATGTTCCAGTTCTTCCAGCATTACCTAAACAACCAGCCCATGCCGCATTGGATGAGCGAAGGGGTTCCGGCAGTCGACCAGGAGTTTGATTTAGGGTATTGACCTATGAGAGAGAATCGTTTTAAGAAGGTGTCCTAAAAAGGATGCCTTCTTTTTTTGTTATGCGGCCAATTCATTA
>JAJPZM010000148.1 GCA_021204335.1 Parabacteroides sp.
GATAATCATTTATTTTATACTGTCGTCATAACTTTGGTATTTACACGGCTAGAAAAGTAAAAAACGGTATCAAAACGATGTTAGTCTTTTAAAGGCACACCCTCTCTTAGGCTTTGTGGATCCATTTCTTGTTGGTTTTGGTAAATTAGAATATCGCTCATTAATTATAGAAAACACAAAAATCATTTATACAGTTCATACTGATTACATCTATATACACATATTATGGGATTGTCGACGACAACCCGAATCTCTCCGTACTGAAATAGAAAAGAGATCTCTGTACCCTGGGTTATAGGAAACTATGTCATCACTAATTGTGATGACATCAGTATTAAAGTGCCTTCTTAATCAACTTGGCAGTCTGTCCTTCTTCTTTGAGGTAGGTTTCGATGTGGCGTTTCTTTTTATCTTCCAATATTTCGTTGATGGCGATCAGGATACCAGTTTCTTCCACATCGCCAAACTCATGGTTGATGGCTGTGCCGAATACGCGCATCTTCGGCGAAAGGCTCATATAAGCATTGACCAGGGGCGGCACGTTGATTCCGAATTTGCGCACTTCCTGGTTCAACACCTTGTAGTTGTCCTTGAAGTTATCGTAGTGGAAAAGCTCTTTCATCTTCGCGAGGTCGGTATTCGTTTCCAACGGGTAAACGGGAGTCACCAAGCGGTCGTGATCGGGGAAATGCAAGCCGAGGAAGTAAAGGATCATATTGCGTGCTTCCACGTTATAAGTATTATACATCGTCACCTTCCCGAAATAATACTGCAAACTCGGGTCGACCACCGACAAGGCACCCAGACCGTCCCACAGATTATCCAACACGAACAGGCCTTTGGCGCCGGCACGTGTAGACTGATACTCGAGCGTCACAAAGGAACGACCCAGCTCGACCGTATTCGGCAGGAACTCCTTATTAAACTTTTCCGAGAAATTAAACAGGTGGGATGTAGCCAGCATCGGTTTGCCATTCTCATCGAATTTCACATCAGAGCCACACAGGAAACGATAACCGCCCAGAATCTGCTCGTCTTCGGGACTCCAGACGATCAACTGGCGATAGGCATTCTTCATCGTATCGAATTCGTCGATGTCTACCGGATAGCCGGTTCCCCCGCCGTAATAACGGAAAGCGATCTCACGCAAACGCCCGATCTCCTGCATCACATTCGGAGCGTCGTGAGCCGTAACAATATATATTTCGTTGTTTGATTTATTCGTGCTACGGAGCTTCTTTTCTTTCGTCAGTTCCGACTTTAAAACTGCACGATCAATCGGCTTAATAATGTCTTGCATATAAATGAGTCTATGTTTTCTTAAGATTATAAACAAGCGTTCTGACCCATTCGGCCCATTCGGCCGGCTTCTTGCCGGTATCGAACGTTTGCCATGGGATCGGTTTCCCGAAATGGATGCGGAACGTTTTATGTTTGCACTGGAACATCTCGTCCGGCAAATAAATCATTTCATAGTTCATCTTTATTCCCAATGCCTTGCGCAGGTTTGCCAGCCGGTAAAAGAAATTGGAGTTCCTCCCCTCGAAATAGACGGGCACTATATCCCGCTTGTATTCGACCGCTTTCTGGATAAACGACTTTTTCCACTCGGCATCCTGTATCTTCCCGTTTATCTTACGGGAACACAAGCCGGCGGGAAACGTCACGATCTGGTTATCGGAAGCGTAGGCTTCTTCAATCAGACGGGCATTCGTTTTGCCCTGCGCACCATATTTATTGATAGGAACAAAGATAGACCTCAGATTCGACAAGTAAAGAAGCAGGTCGTTTACCAGATAGCGGATCTTGCCGTTATAATGCTCGCCGATCACTGCCGAGAGGCAAATACCGTCCAGGCCGCCTAACGGATGATTAGACGCAAATATGTAACGTCCGTCTGCTGAAATATTTTCTTCGTTCACCAACTCCAGCGTCAGGTCAAAGTAACCAATCAGTTCCTGCATGAAATCAACGCCTTCCTTATCGTGGTAGCGGGTAAGAATATCATTCAGTTCGCCCTGATGAATGGTACGGATCAGATAGTTGACGATAAAACTGGGTATCTTGCCTGCCAACGAGGGGGCTTTTTGCTGTAATACCTGTTTTACATCAATCCGGGTAATGCCTTCTTGTGCCATTTTACATAACTCTTGTCAGCAGACAAAGATAAAGTTAATAATTAAAACAGAACACATTCGGCCGAAGATTTTAAGAAGTTTCAATTATTTGCTTCCGCACCGGGCGGCATGAACAAAATAACAGTCATTTATGTTTTTATGAACAGGAACAATGTATTCAACAATACTCTACTCGAAGCAATCACTACTTAAGCATCTGTTTTCAAGGAGAGTAGAGTAAAAGAGACGCTATGTCTTAAATCTTTTTTAAGAAAGGCAGCCCGTATTTTTTACTTTTTTGTGTGAATATTAAACTAAAATGATCGTTATTTGTTCTGTTAAAAAGAAGAAGTATTTCGAATGAGGAAATCTACGATTTGGTTACTCGCTGTTGTTATGGCATTTGCTTTTGCCGGTTTGCTTTTCCTTCAGGTGAAGTACGTGAGCATCATACTCAAAAAAAGCAGCGAGCAATTTAATGAAACAGTAAAAAGAAGCCTGCACCAGGTGTCAAAAACCCTGGAGCTGGATGAAACGCGCAAGTATCTGGAAGAAGATATCAAGCGTGATGCGAATAACTATTTGCAAAACAGCCAGGAGCCGCAAAATATTGCACAATCGCTCAGCCAGCAGAAATTGCAGATACAGGATTCTAACGGGAATATCCTGCAAATTGAGCAGTTGCACAGTTTCAGTCAGAAATTCCAACCGTTGTCATCGCTCGACAAAAAGCAATCGACCAACAATATTGTAAGTACTTCCCAGGATTTGCAGCAAACATTAAAACGCCGTCTCAAATATCAGAACGCTTTAATGCAGGAAGTCGTATTAAGCATGGTAAACACCGCAAACCTTAAACCTATTCAGGAGCGGGTAGATTTTAAGAAGCTGAATAATTACTTAAAAACTGAATTTATTAACAATGGTTTGAACCTGCCGTTCATATTTTTTGTTATTAACAAAGACGGTGAAATAGTGTACCAGAGTGGAGAAATAAAGAAGGAACCCATTGCGTCTGATATAATTACATACGTATTGTTCCCGAACGATCCTCCCTCGAAGCAGAATTACCTGAAGGTATATTTCCCGACAAAGGGTGACTATATTTCAAGTTCTGTAACATTTATTATACCGTCGGTGATCTTCTCGCTGATACTGTTGGTAACGTTTATCTTTACCATTTATATCGTATTCCGCCAGAAGAAATTATCGGAGATGAAGAACGACTTTATCAACAATATGACGCACGAGTTGAAAACACCGGTTTCTACCATTTCGCTGGCGGCACAGATGTTGAAAGATTCGGATATAACCAAGAGCCTCGACGTCTTCAAGCATATATCAGGCGTGATAAATGACGAGACGAAACGATTGGGCTTTCTGGTAGAGAAAGTGCTTCAGATGTCGTTGTTCGAACGGCAGAAAGCGGCGCTTAAATTAAAAGAAGTGGATGCAAACGACTTGGTGATCAGCGTAGCGAACACCTTCGTCCTGAAGGTCGAGAAGTATAATGGTTCGCTCGACATCGACTTGCAGGCAACGGAGTCGTCCATTTATGTAGATGAGATGCACATCACTAATGTACTGTTCAACCTGATGGACAATGCGGTGAAATACCGCCGTCCGGAAGTGCCCCTTACATTGATGGTGAGAACCTGGAACGAGAACGGGAAACTGTTGATCGCGGTAGAAGACAACGGTATCGGAATCAAGAAAGAATATCTGAAGAAAGTATTCGACCGATTCTTCCGCGTACCGACCGGGAATGTACACGACGTAAAAGGTTTCGGATTGGGACTGGCTTACGTCCGTAAGATTATCGAGGACCATAAAGGTACGATACGTGCCGAGATAGGTCCCGGAAACGTGGGAACAAAATTTATTATTACCTTACCTCTTATAAAAAGTTAGTTATGGAAGAAAAACTGAAAATCTTCTTTTGTGAAGACGATGAGAACCTGGGTATGCTATTAAGGGAATACCTACAGGCAAAAGGTTATGTAACTGATCTCTTCTCTGACGGAGAAGCCGGTTACAAAGGTTTCACCAAAGGCAAATATGATCTTTGTGTACTAGACGTTATGATGCCGAAAAAAGACGGCTTCACGCTTGCACAGGAAATCCGTTCGATAAACCCCGACATTCCTGTTATTTTCCTTACGGCAAAGACGATGAAGGAAGATATCCTGGAAGGATTTAAGATCGGTGCCGACGATTATCTGACAAAACCGTTCAGCATGGAAGAGCTGTTGCTTCGTATCGAAGCGATCCTGCGCCGTGTGAAAGGTAAAAAGATGAAAGATATTCCTTTCTACAAGTTAGGCAATTTCCTATTCGATACACAAAAACAAACACTGGCTATCGGCGACAAGGTAACGAAGCTGACTACCAAGGAATGTGAATTGCTGAGCCTGCTGTGTGCACACGCTAATGAAATTCTGGAACGTAACTATGCACTGAAAACGATCTGGGTAGACGACAACTATTTCAATGCCCGTAGTATGGACGTGTATATCACCAAACTCCGTAAACTGCTGAAAGATGATCCGGATATCGAAATCATCAACATCCACGGTAAGGGTTACAAACTGATCACTCCTTTAGGAGAAGAACAGGCCCGCGAAGAAGGTATCCAGGTACTTTAACAAGTAATCATAAACAAAAAAGGACTGCTATTGCAGTCCTTTTTTTATTTATCCTATTCTGATGATTCCTGTTGCTTTTGCTTGATCCACTCGTCGGCTACTTCGGACAGCGATTCGTACCACTTTTGCCCGAACTTCCGGATCAGGGGTTCTTTCAGGAACTTATAGAGGAGCAGCCCTTCTTTCTTTCCCAGTATCTCTGCTATTTTACATATCTTCCAGCGGTCGTAGTTGACGGCGGAGAAGTCTTTGTATTTCTTTACACGAACGGGGTAGAGATGGCAGGAGATCGGCTTGTAGAACGAAAGTTTCCCTTCGCGATAGGCTTTCTCTACGGCGCATTTGCAGGTACCGTCGCTATCGTAGCAGGTGAAGACGCAGTCTTTGCCATTCACGATAGAGGTAACGATATCGCCCTCGCAGTCGATATAAGCGACGCCTTGTTTCTTTATGATTGCCCGGGCTTCGGGGGAGAGGTCGTCCCAGATGACGGGAAGCGCCTTTTCCAGTTCCGCTATCTCTTTCTTTTCCAGCGGAGCGCCCGAGTCGCCTTCTACGCAACAACTGCCTTTACATTGACTTATGTCGCAAAGAAAGTAAGCCTCGATCAGATCGAGGCTTACCAATGTATCGCCCCTATTTGAATCATTTACTTAATCAGAGACTTTCCTGTCATTTCTTTCGGCTGCTTCAATCCCATGATATGAAGGATGGAAGGAGCAACGTCGGCAAGGATACCGTCTTCTACTTTCGCGTCTTTGTTTTCTGTTACATATACGAACGGAACAGGGTTCAAAGAGTGGGCGGTGTTGGGCGTGCCGTCTTCGTTCAAAGCGTGGTCGGCATTACCATGGTCGGCGATGATGATTACTTCATAACCGTTGGCCTTGGCAGCTTCCACTGTGTCGTTCAGGCAAGCGTCGATCGTAACGACAGCCTTTTCGATGGCAGAGTAGATACCTGTGTGGCCTACCATGTCGCCGTTAGCATAGTTACAAACGATGTAGTCGTATTTCTTGGTGTAGATGGCTTCTACCAGTTTATCCTTTACTTCGAATGCACTCATTTCCGGTTTCAGGTCGTAAGTGGCTACCTTCGGAGACGGAACCAGGATACGGTCTTCCCCGTCGAACGGAGCTTCGCGTCCGCCGTTGAAGAAGAAAGTAACGTGTGCGTACTTTTCCGTTTCGGCGATGTGCAACTGCGTTTTGCCTACAGAAGAAAGGTATTCGCCCAGTGTATTCTCTACATTGTCCTTATCGAACAGGATATGAACGCCCTTGAAGCTGGCATCATACGGAGTCATGCAGTAGTATTGCAGGTTAGGAATGGTTTTCATTCCGGCTTCCGGCATATCCTGCTGAGTCAGTACAACGGTCAGTTCCTTAGCGCGGTCGTTACGGTAGTTGAAGAAGATTACTACGTCGCCTTCTTCGATAGTAGCTACCGGCTTGCCGTTTTCTACGTGTACGATCGGTTTGATGAATTCGTCCGTTACGCCTTCTGCGTAGGATTCTTCCATGGCTTTTACCATGTCTTCACAAGGTTTGCCCTGCCCGTTCACGATCAGGTCGTAAGCCTCTTTTACACGTTCCCAGCGTTTGTCGCGGTCCATGGCGTAATAGCGGCCGATGATAGAGGCGATCTTGCCGCCGGTAGTCTTCAAATGGTTTTCCAACTGTTCGATGAAGCCTTTACCGCTTTTCGGGTCGGTGTCGCGACCGTCCATAAAACAATGAACATATGCTTTGTCGATGCCGTATTCTTTAGCGATGTCGGCCAGCTTGAACAGGTGTTCGAGCGAGCTGTGCACGCCACCGTCGGACACCAGTCCCATGAAATGGATCTGTTTGCCGTTTTCCTTGGCGTAGCTGTAAGCACGTTTGATTTCCGGATTGTCGAGGATCGTGTTCTGACGGCATGCGATATTGATCTTCACCAGATCCTGGTAAACGATACGGCCTGCACCGATATTCAGGTGGCCTACTTCCGAGTTACCCATTTGTCCGTCGGGCAGACCTACGTTTTCGCCGGATGCCTGCAACTGCGAGTTAGGATACGTTTTCAACAGTTCATCCCAGTAAGGGGTAGGAGTGTTGTAGATTACATCGTCTTTACCACGGTCGCCGATTCCCCAGCCATCGCAGATCAGTAAAAGTGCTTTCTTGCTCATGATTGCCTTATTTATTGTATTATAC
>JAJPZM010000087.1 GCA_021204335.1 Parabacteroides sp.
AACATTCATATGATGTTCAATAAATCAACGGACATCATGCGGATAATCATAAATCTAATAGCCGGAACCTTAAAACCTATAAAACCTAAACTTTAACTTAACCTAAACATATTAACAGATTCCGGATGAACCAACATTTGCTCTTACCAAATATGCTTTACATCAGCGTGTAAACCATATTATCAAGGGATTATATCCCAGCAGAGCTACATACTTTCTAAACAATCTTTCTGCCATAATGCTCTGTAATTATGTTTTACAGCACAAATATACGGCAAAAAATGATACGTTGTACACTTTCGTACTCAATTTAATGTAATTGTAATCTATTTTGTCGATTTGTGACAAGAAAGCCTGCCGATATTAAGGAATAAAGGCAGGCTTTACGGATAAATTAAAGATTTGTGTCAGACTTTAGTCGTAGTTTGGTTGGGAGAGGCTTTATCCAGCCACTTTTCCTGTATGGTTTGCATCCATTCATAGAAACTGGGGATAAATATCGTTGCAAAGATGGTGTTGACTGCCATACCGAACACTACGGCTGCCCCCAGCGAAATACGGCTGGCTGCTCCTGCGCCGGTGGCAAACAGCAACGGCATGACACCGAGCACGAAGGCAAACGAGGTCATCAGGATCGGGCGCAGGCGGACATGCCCGGCTTCTAGAGCGGCTTCGCGTATTGAATTACCGGCAGCGCGATAGTCGCGGGCAAACTCGACGATTAGGATACCGT
Source organism: Parabacteroides sp. (assembly GCA_021204335.1). Taxonomy (GTDB): domain Bacteria; phylum Bacteroidota; class Bacteroidia; order Bacteroidales; family Tannerellaceae; genus Parabacteroides. Next base: position 734 of record JAJPZM010000087.1, read on the forward strand.
TCTTTGCCGAAAGAGCAATCAGCAGGATAATACTGATCTGTGTATAGACACTGACGGGGACGCCCATCACGAAACAGCCGAGAATAGCTCCCAACAAAGCGATGGGCAGACCCAGAATGGCAGCCAGTGGGCTTGTCCAGCTTTCATACTGTGCGGAAAGAACCAGGAAAGCAACCAATAACACCATGCCGAATATCAACATCGTTGTCGACCCTTCTTTTGTTTCCTGATAGGCGACGGAAGTCCATTCGTAGCCGAAATTATCCCCTAACTGTTCCTGTATCAGTTCTTCCATGGCTTGTATGGCTTCACCGGAACTGTATTCCGGGTTGGCGATGCAGGTGATGGAAGCGGATGAATACATATTATATAGGTTAATCTGGTCGAGTCCCAACTGTTGCTCCGCCCGGGTGAAAGCGGAGAAGGGAACCATCTTGCCGGAATTATTTTCCAGACTTAACCGCATGACATCGTCGATGACCTTTTGTGCCTGGTCGTTGGCTTCTATCTTTACCTGATAGATACGGCCGAATTCAACAAAGTCGTTTACGTAGGCGGCTCCCATATAATAACTGAGCGTAGAAAAGACGTCGTTCAATTGTAAGCCGAGCAGTTGGACTTTGTCGCGGTCGATATTCAGTTTATATTGCGGAACGTTTGCCTGGTACATACTTGACAGACTGAGTAACTGAGGTTTGCTGTGATAATGTTCCTGCAATATCTGGATTGCCCGCTGCATTTCCGTCGGGCCGAGGTTCTTGCGGTCTTCCAGTTGAAGTTGCAGACCGCCGGATGCTCCCAGGCCGGGAATGGCGGGGGGGGACCAATGCGAATATCTGTGCTTCCTGTATGCCGGCAGCTTCCCGGTTGAAGCGGTTGACCACGTCTTGTGCCGTATGTCCTTTGCCTTTCCTTTCTTTCCAGTTTTTCAGCACGACGAAATAAGTGGCGGCATTCGACAGTTCGCCGCCGCCCATGACGGAGAAACCGTTGATACCCATATAGGTTTTTACTTCCGGGTAGTTGTCGAGTATCCGGTTGATTTTATCGCTGACCGCTTCCGTTCGGGGCAGGCTGGCTGCGGGCGGTAACTGGGTGGAGATAAGGAAATAACCATCGTCTTCTTCGGGTATGAAGGTGGAAGGCCAACGCACGAACATAATGGCGGCTACGGCTGATACGACCAGAAAGATAATCAATGTGACCAACTGGTGTTTCAGCATGCTGCCTACAACGTCGTCGTAGACTTTCTGCGTTTTATCATATACTTTATTGAATGCCTTGAATACGATAAATTTCGGCTCTTTGGTGACTTGCAGGAACAGGGCGCAGAGTGCGGGTGTCAATGTCAGCGAATTGATGCCGCTTAATACGGTTGCCGCTGCAATAGTCAGGGCAAACTGCTTGTAAAGCTGTCCGGAGATGCCCCCGATAAAGGTTGTCAGAATAAACACAGCCAGCAAGACCAACACCACGCCGACGATAGGCCCGACGATTTCGCCCATCGCTTTCGTGACTGCTTCGCGTGCCGTATATTTTCCGGTGTCCATAAAGCGCGACGAGTTCTCGACGACAACGATAGCATCATCTACCACGATGGCAATCGCCAGAATCAATCCGAATAATGTTAATGTGTTGACCGAAAAGCCCAATGCGCCCATTACCACCAGTGTCCCTATCAGTGAGACGGGAATGGTGAGACAGGGAATAATCACTGCCCGGAAGTTTTGCAGGAAAAGGAAGATGACCAGCACCACTAATGCCGTTGTCTCCAGGAAGGTGACCAACACCTCGTCGATAGAGGCGTTTATGACTTCTGTCGTATCCAGTGTGACGTTATATTGGATGCCTTTCGGCAGGGTGGGAGCAATCTCGTCCATCTTATTCCGTACGGCTTTCGATACTTCCAGCGAGTTGGAGCCGGGCAACTGGTAGATGGCGATGGCAGCCGCCTGTTGTCCCTTTAATCGGGAAGTTACATTATAGGAAGAACTGCCCAGTTCGATGCGGGCTACGTCTTTCAGGCGAAGTATTTTGCCGCCGCTTTCCGTACGAAGGATGATATTCCCGAATTCTTCCGGGGTGGTTAACCGGCCTTTCACTGTCAATGTATATTGGAAAGGGTTGTCAGCTTGGGCAATCGGCTGTCCGACATATCCCGCCGAGACCTGCCTGTTCTGTACGGAGATGGCTTGCAGCACCATGTCCGGCGTCAGGTTGCGGATGCGCATCACTTCCGGGTCGAGCCAGATACGCATGCTGTAACTTCCGGCTCCCATGACACTGACTGAACCGACACCGGGTAGGCGTGCCAATTGGTCGGTCAGGTTCAAGCTGGCGTAATTGCTCAGATACAGTCCGTCGTAGATGGAATCTTTGCAAGTCATGGACAGCATCATGACGATGTTCGACGATTGCTTTTTGGTTGTAATCCCCTGTACGATTACGGCTTCGGGCAAACTGTTCTGTGCAATGCTGACGCGGTTCTGCACCATGACGGTTGCCATGTCGATGTCTGCTCCGACAGCAAAAGTAACTGTCAGCGAATAGGCGCCCGAGCTGGACGAGTTGGAGCTCATATAGAGCATTCCGTCCACACCGTTTACTTGTTGTTCGATTGGCAGCCCGACGGTTTGGGCAACTGTTTGTGCATCTGCCCCCGGATAAACTGCCGATACCTGTACGGTAGGCGGCGTGATGTCCGGATATTGGGCGATGGGTAATATGTCGAGTGTAACCAATCCTGCCACCACGATGATCAGGGCGAGAACGGTGGCAAAGATGGGTCTGTTGATGAAGAATTTTATCATGACGTTTTAATTTATAGGCTTAATAGTTATTCCGTCGCGCACCTTCAGCAAGGCGGTGGTGGCGTAACGTTCGTTTGGTTCCAATCCGCTGACAATCTGGCGGAGCGTGTCGTCCACCAGTTGTTCCGGCTCGATATGGCGGTATCTAACGATGTTGGAATCATTGACGATATAGAGGAATTTACCCAACTGGTCAGTCCCAATCGAGGCGTCGCGTACCAGGATGGCGTCTTTCTTCTCGCTGTAAGGCAGGGTGATAGTGACGTAAAGACCGCTTTTCAGTTCGCCATGCGGGTTATCCAGGTTGGCGCGTACATTGAGCGTTCCGGTAGAGAGGTCGACGTTGGGGGAGAGGTAATCCAGGCGTCCGGTGTAATTCTGCCGTCCGCTTTGTCCCAGGTGGACGATTACTTCCTCCGGCAATCTCACTGTCGAATCGTTCTGGGAGGCTGTAATCATCATCTTCATGAACTGATTGTCTTCGATATTGAAGTTGGCATACATCAGGTCGTCTTTATATAAGGTAGCTAGTGTGACGGGCTGGACGGCTCCATTGATGTAATTGCCGATGTCGTAGCTGGCCCGGGTAATCTTGCCGTCGAAGGGAGCGCGGATATAACAGTAACTCAGGTTGGTTCGGGCGGTATTCAGTTCGGCTTCGGCGTTGCGTACGGATGCTTCCATTTCTCGGGTGGTCGATTCTGCCTGCAAGACCTGTATCTGGCTGACAGCTCCGCTTTTGGCGGCTTCTTTCATCCGTTCGTAATTGCTGCGGGCGTAATCGAGTTGCGCTTTAGCTGTTTTCAATGCGGCTTCGGTTTGTGTTACGTTATCCTGATAGGTATCGGGTTCAATCACGAAGATTAGGTCGCCTTTTTCACCTTGGTTCCCGGAACGAGATGCGACGTTTGCAGGTAGCCGTTGACGCGGGCCACCAGATTTACCATCAGCTGCGAACTCAGATAGCCCGGATAATCTTTCGTCAGCGTGATGTCTTTTACTTCCGGTAGAGCGACGCTGATAGAGGGGACGGGCGTTTCCGCAGTTCCTTTTTTCCCTTTGCATGATGCCAGCGTGAGGGCTGACAGGGCGATCATAAATATTTTAATTGTTGTATTCATAATTGTCTTTTGTTCTTAATTTTCTTCCCAGCCACCGCCTAATGCCTGATATAGTTTTATCAGGTTAAGCAGGGCAGTTCCTTTAGCTTGTGTCAGTTGGTTTTCGTAAGAGAGCAGGGAACGTTGCGCGTCCAGCACGTTCTGGAACGGAGTAAGTCCCTGTTTATAGAGGTCGAGCGACAGGTCGAGTGTCTGTTGTCCCTGATTGACTACTTCGCGGAGGGCAACGATTTGTTTGACCGAGTTTTTATAGGCACTCATGGCGTTGTCTACTTCCTGTACGGCTGTCAGCACCGTTTGGTTAAACTGCCGGATCGTTTCATCCAGTTGTGCTTTGGCAAGCCGGGTTGCCTGTGCCAGCTTTCCTCCTTGAAAGAAATTCCATGATATGGCGGGGCAATCTCGTAAGTCAGGCTGTTGTGGTTGGCAATCTTGTCGATGTCGTGCGAAGCGAAGCCGATGGAGCTTTTTACGAATACCTGCGGCCACCAGTCGGACTTGGATGCTCCCAAAGAAGCGGCCTGCGCATTAATCTGTCGTTCTGCCGAACGGATGTCCGGATGGCGCAGCAAGAGGTTTGCCGGGATGCCGATTCCGACGGTTTCAATATAGTCGGGAAGCGGACGGGGATTGGTTGTCAGAGACTTTACGTCTTCGGAATAAAGTCCCATTAATATGCCGAGCGTATTGGTGTACTGGATGATTCCGGCTTCTAATGTCGGTAGTGAAGCTTTCGTGCTGTAATAAACCGATTGCGCCTGTGCCACGTCGAGCTTGGATACCAGTCCGGTTTCATATCTTTTCTGTGTGATTTCGACAACTGCCTTCTGTGAGAGACAGTTTTGCATCACCACATCCATTTCCTGTTGCAGCTCCCTCAGGTTGATGTAGACAGAAGCCACCTGTGCGCACAGGGAAACCATGACGGCATTATATTCCTCTTTTGAGACGGCGAAGTTTTCTTTTTGTGCTTTCACCCGGTTACGGATGCTACCAAACACATCTACTTCCCAACTCATCGAAAGCGAAGCGTCGGCATACTGCGTAATGGTCTGAGGCAAGCTACTGGTATTACCACTTGACTATTGGCGGTTCCATCCGGCGGAAAGTTCCAGCGTAGGAGCATAGCTTCCCTGTTCGATACGAAGATTCGCTTTTGCCATCGCGATACGGTCGGCAGCCATCAACACAGAGTAGTTTTGCTTTACGGCAACATCGATTAGGGAGTCTAATACCGGATCGTTGAACTTTCTCCACCAGTTATCTTCCACCGGAAGGGTCTGCTGAAAATTCCTGTCGTCTTCCTGCCACGCATCCTCCGGTAAAGCGTGGTCGAGGTACTTGTGTTCGGTCTGTGCCATGGGCGTTATTGGCAGAAACAGACAAAGCACAGTATAACACCATGTACTTATGTGCATAATTTATTTGTTTAGATTTAGCTAATACAAAACAGCCGGAAGAAAGAATTGTTCGTTACTTTTATATTTCTTTGTAAAAGGTTAGTAATGCTGCTAATAGCGTCTTAGTAACGTTGCTGGTATTGTTTATTATTATTTTCTTCTACTATCGCATTATTCATTATGCGTATATATTGGTGAGAAAGCGTATCCTGTGGATTACATGCGATAAAAGTATTGTCATGAAGTTTTACCAATGTCTTATAATATTTGCCGTTAGCCTGAACTGCAAATGAGTAGCAATTCATGACTGTGTTGTCGGATATATCGATTGTGGCCGCATCCGTTGCCCCATAGATACCCATTCCGTTCGATTGCGAATTTTTGAATAGATTATTCCGGACGATATGTGTAGCGTTGTTTTCTCCGGAACCATGAAACTGGAAGAGCTCTCCGAAGCCATCATGTACGTAGTTGTCATGCACATACGTATTGGTGGTATGGCCACCGACTATGAGTCCCATGCATTGACCGGAAGTCTGTTTCAGGCCGAAATTGGCTATCTCGTTGCCGTATATTTCCAATTGATCTATCGCGGAAGCTTGTATGCCGTCATATCCGGTGTTAGATACATGGTTATTATATATCCGGACGTTTTTTCCATATAATAGGTCTTACAAAAGTATGAGTAGGATTCTCCGGTTTGGCTCCCGCGTTATATCCTTTTCCGTTCTCATCCCATCCCCACCACAGAGAAGTATGTCCGATATACATGGCTTCTCCTTCCGTATCGGATATGGTAAGGTCGTGTATAGACAGGTTTTCAAATAAAGTATTTGGATACTAAGTGGTTGGATCATCCTTTACCGGATCTGTTTTGGCTGTAATGCCGATACCGC
>JAJPZM010000441.1 GCA_021204335.1 Parabacteroides sp.
ATAATGAATTGGCCGCATAACAAAAAAAAGAAGGCATCCTTTTAGGACACCTTCTGATTGTTTGTAGGAAATCTGAAAAACGTATCTTGCGCCTCTAAATATCATGAAAGAATATTACGAATAAAATGAATTTGAATATGAAAAAAGTACTTTGGTGTGTCTTGTGTCTGTTGACAATTGTCTGCATTCCCGCTTTTGGCGAAGGAAAATATACAAATCCTTTACCGGTGAAGTTTGGTGATCCGTATGTTTTGCTGGCTTCGGATGGCCGTTATTATATGTATGGGACAGGAGCCGGAGCAGTGGATGGCTTTTGCGCTTATTCATCGGATAACCTGATCGACTGGAAACCCGAAGGGTAGGTTTATCGCGGAAATATTCCCGGATCGTGGGCTACCGCTAATTTCTGGGCTCCCGAAGTATATGAACGGAATGGTAAATTTTATATGTTTTTCAGTGCCGACTGGAGGGAGAATCCAACCAATGAACTGGAGAACTTCCGTATAGGCGTTGCCGTTGCCGATAAACCGACCGGCCCTTTTAAGGAGGTCAGCGACCGTCCTCTCTTTGATCCCGGCTATCCTGCTATCGACGGAAACTTATTGCAAGATGCCGACGGACGGCTTTATCTGTATTTTTCCCGTTGCTGCTATAAGCACCCGGTAGAAAGTGAGGTGGCAACCTGGGCACGCGAGAAAGGCATGTTCAATGAAATAGAAGAAAGTTGGATTTATGGCGTCGAGCTGAAGCCGGATCTGAGCGGTATTATCGGCGAACCGGTTCTGATACTTCGTCCGCCGGTAACGAATGAAGATCCTCAGGCAGAGTGGGAAAGCCGTTCTGTTACTTCCGGCGAAGTGAACCGCCGCTGGACGGAAGGCTCGTATATCTTCAAGAAAGGCGATACCTATTATATGATGTATTCAGCCAATTATTTCGGAGGTAAGAATTATGCCGTTGGTTATGCGACAGCCAAACAGCCTCTCGGCCCGTTCGTAAAGTCGGCAAACAATCCGGTATTGCAGAAGAACGTGGAAAAAGGCGGAACTGTTACCGGAACAGGCCATAACAGCGTGACTTATTCGAAGGACGGCAAACAGATGTATTGCGTTTATCATGACAGAACGACATCTACCGGTGAAGAACGTGTTGTCTTTATCGATAAGATGGGAGTGGACGACAAGGGTAACCTGTACGTTGAAGGTTCGACCACCACGCCCCAGAACATGCATTGATAAATTATCAGAAAAGTTTTCCTACCTTTGTAAAATGTATTTACAGAAAGAAAAACAGAAGTTATATGAATTTTAGCGAACAGTGTTACCGGATATTCGAGCAGGCTACGCAGGCGTATCATGTCTCCGACGATGTGGATGCAACCATGCATAATCCGTATGAGGTAAAAAGTATAGAGTTTTATCTTTATTTGAAAAATTGGATCGATGCAGTGCAATGGCATCTGGAAGATATTATCCGTAATCCGGCGATTGACCCGGTAGAGGCTTTGGCTATCAAGCGGCGTATTGATAAATCGAACCAGGATCGTACCGACCTGGTGGAACTGATCGACAGTTTCTTTCTGGATAAATATAAGGAGGTGAAAGTCTTGCCTGACGCAACGATCAACACCGAGAGTCCGGCATGGGCGATAGACCGTTTGTCTATCCTGACGCTCAAAATTTATCACATGCAGGAAGAAGTAAACCGTCCTGATGCGACCCCTGAACATAAAGCCAAATGTGAGGAGAAACTGAAAGTGCTGCTGGAACAGAAGTCTGACCTTTCGCTGGCATTGGATCAGTTATTGACGGAAATAAAGACCGGCCATAAGTATATGAAAGTCTACAAACAGATGAAAATGTACAACGACCCGGCCTTGAATCCGGTGTTATACGGCAAAAAAAAATAATGACTAAAATACTGGTTATACGACTTTCGGCTATTGGTGACGTGGCTATGACAGTTCCGGTAATTTACTCTGCCGCCAAAGCGAACCCGCAGCATACGTTTACTGTGCTTACGCAGGCTTTTCTGATCCCTGTATTTATGAACCGTCCGGCTAATGTGGACGTAATCGGTATCAATACGAAAGGGGCAGAGAAAACCTTGGGTGGGCTGCTTCGTTTTGCTTCTGCTTTGGTTAATTACGGGTATGACATCGTGTTGGATCTGCATAATGTGATCCGTACGATGATCATCCGTAGCCTGTTTCGTATCAAAGGGAAAAAGGTCTATGTCGTAGACAAGGCGCGCAAGGAGCGGAAGAAACTGACCGCCCGCGGCCATAAAGAGTTTAAGCCTCTCCGTTCGGTGATAGAGCGTTATGCCGATGTATTTCGTGCAGCCGGCTTGGATTATACGGAAACATTTACTTCCCTTTATGAATCCCACCCGGCCGATTTATCCGCCATGCAGGAAGTGGCCGGAGAAAAGCGGGGCAAATGGATCGGGATCGCCCCGTTTGCCAAACATCGCGGTAAGATTTATCCGGTAGATAATATGGAGCAGGTCGTCGCCCGTTTATCGGAACACGAAGATTATACGATCTTTTTGCTGGGGGGGCGCGGCTATGAAGAAGCCGTCCTGGAGCAATGGGCTTTCCAATATCCGCGTGTGAAAAGTATAGTAGGACTGTATTCGCTGGATAACGAACTTGCTTTGATCAGCCAGCTGGACGTTTTGCTTTGTATGGATTCTGCCAATATGCATTTTGCTTCGCTGGTCGGAACCAAAGTGGTTTCTATCTGGGGAGCGACTCGTCCTTATGCCGGATTCTATGGTTACCACCAGGACCCGGATAATGTGGTTCAACTCGATCTGCCTTGTCGTCCATGTTCCGTATTCGGGCAGAAACCTTGTTTCCGAGGAGATTGGGCTTGTATGACACAGATTAAACCGGAGATGATTGTTGCAAAGATCGAGAATAGTATATCATGAAAATAGAAATAAATCCTAAGTACGATTTTCTGAGTTCATTTATTCGGGCGATACCGGACGAGTTTGATCGGTCAGGCACTGTCATTTATGAAGGACGTAATATGCTTCGTCGGTATACTGTCGATAATATTCAATTAGTCGTAAAATCTTTCAGACCTCCCCATATAATAAACCGTTTTGTCTACGGGAATATTCGTAAATCGAAGGCTTACCGTTCATTCCATTATGCTCTTTTATTGAAAGAAAAGGGAATAAATACTCCGGAACCTGTTGCCTGTATTGAGGAGTATAAGATGGGATTGATCCGATCTTATTATATCTCTCTGGAATCTCCGTTTACCCGAAACTTGCGGGAATTTTGGTTTGTTCCGGAAATAGGGAGCCGGCATCCTATATTGAAAGAATTCGGACTGTTTACAGCCCGAATGCATGAACTGAATGTTTTACACCGTGATTATTCAGCAGGAAATGTTCTTTTTGGTTTAGCGGAAAAAAGCGTTTCTTTCGATCTGGTCGATATCAATCGAATGAATTTTGGCCCGGTTTCTGAGGAAGCGGGATATAAAAATTTTGCACCCCTGTGGTTGACGGACGAAGCCTATATAGAGATAGCAAAAGCTTATGCCCGGGGAAGGGGCTTTGATGAGAATGTCGCTGTAAAACAGATTTTATATTATAAAGATTTATTCATGAAGAAGCATAAATAAATCCTTTCACTTATCCATATTGATTTTATCTCTTTGTAAATCCGGATAATGAATTTTCTTTTCCCATGTTTTGGCTACTGTTATGTATTTGTAAAAAGCAAATAATCCGGCATAAGCTAATCCGGCTTTACCATCTAAAATAGCTCCTTTCAGTATGTAGAGTTTAAAAAAGCGGAATAACGTTTCATTTATCAGAGCGAAAAGGCTATATTTCTTTTTCGCTCTTTTGGCCAATTCATACTCTGTGTAATTGTTGGCTTTGTTGAGGATCGTTTTTACGGAATCGTTGGCTAAATGAATAAAAGCAAGTTTTTTATCTGATGAAGGCGCTTTTATTATCTTTCCTGATATCGTTGGCTGTTTATGAATTTCCGGCGGACATATTGTGTTTTCCTTGCGGAAGAATCTCAGGATGTAATCAGGATAAGTACAACGCATAAAGCGTCCCATAAAGTAATTTTTCCGGGGAATTTTAATACCGTTCGGACAGTCTGTCTGATTTATTTGTTCGTATAAATAATCGTGAAGGTCTTTCGGAACTAATTCGTCTGCATCTACTATAAATATCCATTCACCTTTAGCTGCCTGAACTGCATATTGCCTGGCAGGTTCCACATATCCGGTATATTCGTGATATATAATTGTGCAATTATATTTTGTGCGATATCGATCGTTCTGTCCGTACTATGCATGTCACAAAGAATGATTTTGTCAAATTGTTTGACGGATTCCAGAACTTCTTCTAGATATTTCTCTGCATTGTATGTATTTATAACTACTGATATCATGATATATTGTTTAATATAGTTGTTTGTAGATATTTATTATATCGTCTGCCAGCTTTTTATCCTCGAATTGTTTAAGATATTCCCTGCCGTTTTTTCTCATTGATTCTGCTAGATTATTGTCGGACAATACCGCATTGATCAATGATCCGAGCTCATGTTCATTATTCGGGTCGGTGTACAGCGAATTGGGTCCTCCGGCTTCTTCCAGGCATGATCCTGTAGCTGCAATAACAGGCACATCGGAGTGTAAAGCCTCCAATATAGGAATGCCGAACCCTTCGAAGTAAGATGGATAAACAAAAAGAGAGGCCATTTGATAAAAAGCAGGCAATTCGCTGAAAGGGACGTTGCTTAACAGCTTTATTCTTGATGTCAGATTATTTTCCTGTATATATTTTTCTACTTGTTCCGTATAAGGCGTTCTTTTTCCGATGGCGATAACGTGAATGTCTTTCTTTAGATCTTTGACAGCCTTGACCAGAAGCAATAAATTTTTACGTTCTTCGATGCTCCCTACATTTAAAATATAAGGAGAACGGATATCGTATTTTGTTTTGATTGCATTTGCTTCCGCTTCTGTAATTTTTCTTTTGAATGAAATATCGCAACCCTGATATACAACATTGATTTTATCCGGAGAAATATTAAAAAAAGAAACGATATCCGATTGTGTCATTTTACTGACCGCTATAATATGGTCTGCATTCTGACAGGCTTGTCTGAACTTATATGTATAAATAGCTTTGTCGATCGCCTTGTAAAATTGAGGATAACGCAGAAATATCAGATCATGAATCGTAACAACCGAAGCAATGCCGCTTTTCCTTATATTGCAGGGGAGTTCGTTGCTCGGCCCATGATAAATATCGATATTGTCTTTGACCAGTTGACGGGTTAATCCGGCTGTACGCCATAATGCAGAGAACGATTTCTGAAATAAGCCGGTAGGATAATGGAACGAAACGGCATCGTGAGGCGTAATTTGGTTACGCAAAAAATCTTTCCCTTTTCCGGGAGTATAGAGATTGTATTGATTTTCCGGATGGAATGCTAAAAGCCTATTTACAACAAAGCGGCTATAATTCCCCAGGCCTGTTGCATTGTGAGTTATTCTTTTAGCATCGAATGCTATCTTCATGTTTATATAAATGTAATTGGACAAAGATAACCCTTTCTCCTAGAATGAAGAAAGGGTCAGACATATATTTTATTATAAGGTCGGAGTATGTATGGAATTTGGATCGTTATATTCTTTTGTGCACATTTCGTATATCAGTTTAAACCAGATTATGACACATGGAAGAGCTTTAAGCGCATACGGAAAAACATAATGTACGCGGAGATATTTCGGGAACAGATCCGAGGGGGACATACTGGTCAGGATAAACGCAAATACCATCAGTGCGATATCCAGTTTACTACGTTTCCAGGGAGCGGCCACATACCAGATAGCAACTCCTATGAAGGCGATAATATAAGTGCTTGATTCACTGCCGGTGCTGAACAAAACGACAAACAGCAAGACTGATGCCAGTAATGTGTAGCGGAATGCTTTGTGAGCGTACTGTCTGATACGGAGATAAGGCAGTCCAATGGTTATCAGTCCACTCAGAATAATCCAGATATCGGAATATGTGGCACATTGGGATATCTTGCGTACCATACCAAGCAACGAAACGTTTTGCTTTTCTGAGAATAAATTCTCCATATTTTTATCGCTGAGCGATTCATACCATTCACGGTACTGAGAAATAATATATTCAGGGCTGCTGATTGCCATCGGAGCTACGAACATAACGAGAGCCCAACCAATCAGTGACAATATGAACTTTCTTTTATGTTTTGAGAAAAAGAAAAAGCCAGTCCGACAATACCGTAAAGCTTCACAAACGTTCCCAACATGATGAAAAACGCGGCCCATATATCTTTTTCTTTCTCTATACAATAAAAAGTTGCTATGATAATTGCAGCGATAGCAATATTAAATTGCGGCATAAACAGGGCTGTTAACAGTTCATGGGCACAAAACCAATAAATGAATATCCGTTTTTTATCGGGAAAAGGCAACTTCCGGATGGCAATATAAAGAAATAGTGAAAGAGATACTAACCAGAACAGTAATCCCCACTGTACAGGAAATACAGCAAACGGGGTAATGACCAAACTGAAGAACGGACCATAATGATTCGTATCCCAATATTCCGGATACGGAGCATAAAGGGAAGTCTGTTCAATTGTATGCCAAAACACATATCTGAATATCAGAAAGTTATTGTGTTTTGACAGTTTGAGGAGTGTTGCGATGACAGGCAATAAAAACCATAATCCGAACAAGGTACGGTAATCACTAAAAAAGGGTTTCTGCAAAAACAAGGAGATTCGTTGTATTTGTTTCATTTGATTGCACGTTTCTTCTTAACTGCTATTTATTAAGCTCTTATCTGTATTTTGATATTTATGCAAATATACAAATTGAATCATTTGTATTTTCTGATTAAATTCAAATGTACGTATC
>JAJPZM010000211.1 GCA_021204335.1 Parabacteroides sp.
CTGTTAGTCGATTGATTAACAGGCTTTTTGTTTATATAGAAATATATAGTCCTAATCTCATTTCTTAAGTATTCTCATTAAGCTGGCGGCATCCTGTAATAAATTCACCGTCTCAAAATGTCCTTTATAAAACACAGCCCAATTGTTGAAAACACAAGGCAGCTCCTTTGCTTTTTGTAACGTATCCACCTGGATGAAAGATACAGGAACATCATTCATTTCGCAATACTGTCTGACAATCCCAATTTTTTGATCAATATAAGGACACTGCATATCATAATAAATTGTCAGCTCTTTACTTTCAATGACTTGCTTCTTTACATTTTGTGCAAACTTCGGCTTTGTTCCGTCAAAAGAAAGTGCAAGCAATTCATATCCATTATCGGTAACATCGACAACCTCAAAACCGAACTTTTTTGCAAATGACTGATCAGATAACCAGGATTTCTGTTTCTTTGCTCCGAGCATGCAAATACCGGATTTACCCTTTTCTTTGGCATCAGCTATACAATACTCCATCAAGGATCTACCATACCCTTTTCCTTTAGAACCACCCAAAACCCATAAGCAATAGAGATAATAATAATTATCGCCAACAACAGGAACCCAGGCTGTTTCCAAAGGAGAATATTCGATAAAAACCGTAGCCTTTGCATTTAACTTTCTAAAAACATGACCTTCTTTTAATCGATCAGAAAGCCATTGTTTCTTTGCTTCAACGCCGGGGTGAGACTTTTTAGTGCGGATAATGCAACATAAATGCTCACCGGCAAGATTCTCTGCTGTTAAGTTTACAAAATCAGTATCCATGTACTCTCGCTTCTAATATGACTATAGTTAATTCATACAAAGTTAATAAAACATGGCTAAATCGACTCTATGAACAAGCATTATGTTCCAGTTGTTATAAAGAAAAAAACGATATGGAAACATTCAAAGATATTATAAACGGTGACAAACCGGTATTGGTAGATTTTCATGCTACTTGGTGTGGTCCTTGTAAAGTGATGAGTCCGACAATTGAATCAGTAGGCAAAGAATTGAAAGGACAAGCTCGTGTGCTCAAAATTGATGTAGATAAGAATAATGCGGTGGCCAATCTATATCGCATTCAGTCTGTTCCGACACTGATTATATTCAAAAAAGGGGAAGCGGTCTGGCGAAATTCGGGGGTAATGGAGAAAAGTGCTCTTTTAGAACAGATCAAGCAATTTATTGACTAAGCGGGACAAGAGATCCGCATTCAATGCAACTCATAGCTCTGCATAAAAGTAACGACAGAGGTAATATTTAGGTTGAATGATAATAGAAAAAGGGGAAGCATAAAGTATAAACACTCCCCCTTTTTATTATAGATATATATTATCAATTAGTTTCGTTAAGTATTTGTTTTGTATAAATCTGAGATTTACCCCATGTTGCAGCGGTTGTATCTTTATTGAACTCTTTGATATAGTTAATTCGAATACTCAATGTCTGATTTCCTGCAGCCGTTTCTTTAGACTGTAAAGTTTTAAAATAACCATTTGTTCTAAACGCATAGTAAAAAGAATTATTACCCACAATACCTTTACCATCAGCATTCTTCACAACACGCAAAAAGAAATCATAAACACGTTTCCCGTCTATTTCCTAAGGTTCCTGGTCATAATTATATTCCAAATAATAGGTATTTGACTGATCGTTTGCTACTTTCCCATGGCTCGAACCCAAGATTAAATAGTTTTTAAGAGTATACGAACTTTGAGTTGCGTACATGAGAGCCGCATCCAAAGTCGCCATTTCTCCCGGTTTAATGTTAGCTGTATCAACACGAGCAACGAATTGTCCACTATTATCTAATTTGGTTGTGACTACAGCATTAGTTACCGTCCAATATTTGTTCGAATCATTATTCTCTGGATCATCCGTACTATAAGTGCTGGTAAATAAATACAATCACCCGTTTGAAAATCTTTGAATGCAGGAGAATATACAGATATGTTATCATCCACATAAGCCACTGTCTTGAAATCATCCGAATAATCAATGACTCCAAAACCGTTTATACTACTCTCATTTTTTCCCCGTCTAAACAAGAGGTTAACACAACGGCAGTCATAGCAACTGCGACTAAAGACTTTAGCTTCTTCATTTTTTTCTGTTCTTTTTATTTTTATGTTATTAGTATTTGTTCCTATTAAAAGCCAAGACGGAACCCGGCTTGCAAATTCACATTAAATGGTTTCTCTGAACGGATTGTCTCAATAGAACTACCGTTGTCAAAATAATAATCGGCACCGACCTCCGCATAAAGGCTTACAAAACGAAGCAACGGATAGCTTACACCGGCACGAGCATTGACAGACCATAACCACTCTTTCATACGGGTATGCTCGTTCTCTTTTTCATATAATTCACGACCCAAGAATTTCTTTGTAATCAACTTCCCGGCAACATTCACTTCCGTCATTACACCAGCTGCAGCATATACCTGGAAACGATTCCATTCGGCAATCCGATAAGACAAAGAGACAGGAAGACCAATAAAATGCAGCTTCTGAGTCGTTTCATTGTGATAAACCGGAGCATCAGTCTCCCAGGAAGATGATAGATAAGTATAATTCAATCCTGTCATCAATGCAAACCGATTGTTCAAATAACGGCTTACAGAGAAACCTACCGACACAGGGGTTTTATGATGAATATTCGTTTTCAGATACGGGTTATTCTCGAAGTTTGCCGAGTTCAAGAATAATAACTCCTGATCCGTCATCATTGTATTTTTCAGAGCAAGAGTATTCAAAGAATTACTTGTTCCGGTCGTCACGCTACCGCCTCCCATGCCAAATCCCCATTTACGGGAAGGACTGCTCTTTTCCTTTTTACCCACCGGGGCAGCATCGGCTACCAACGAACGGGTAGTAACAGAACCCATTTCCGGATGATCCTCTACAACTTCTTCCTGTTCAACAACTACGGGAGTTTCATCCGGAAGTGTTATTACTTCTGCTTCCTCCTTCAAATCAACATCTGAAGAAATAACGGCAGGTTCAGTAGCAGCCACCTTGGCGGCTGCCTTATAAGTTGACCGCATCCTTGCCGACTGTTGCACTGCGACTACCGGCGACGCGGTTGTTTGTTCTTCTATCGGTTTTACAGCAGCAACAGGAGCCACTTCTTCTTGCGTCGTCAGCTGCTGTTCTACATGCTGCGTTTCCTTCTCAATCTTTGCAGCAATCGGAGCAACTTCTTTCTCCAACTTAAACAGATAAACGCTACCAGTAATCATCAATAAAGAGATAACTGCTGCGGCAGCCCAATAGCGTAATGTCCTGCGGAAAGGTACCGGAGCTTTCACCGGCAAACGTTCGGCAATAACCTCCCAATCCTCCGGCATCGTATCCACTTCGAGATCGTATAATTTCGAGCGGAACAAATCATCAAATGTATCTCTTCCCTTTTCCATTGTTTCCTTTCAATACAAAGCGTTAATCCTCTTTTGCAACATCTGTTTGGCGCGCGTAAACTGCGAACGTGACGTACTTTCCGTAATATTCAGCATATCGCTAATCTCCTTATGCGAATATCCTTCGATTGCGAACAGGTTGAAAACCGTACGGAAACCGGCAGGCAACTCCTGCACCAGCTTCATCAGCTCTGCCGCCGACATATTGGAGATAACCGAACTGTCGGACTGAACCAGCTCCGCCGTATTATCCAAATCGGTCGACTCGCACAGCACATCTGATTTACGCAAATATTCCAATGCACAATTGACAAAGATCTTACGCATCCATCCCTCGAATGAACCGGCGCCCGAATAGGAGTCCATACTGGTGAAAACCTTTACGAATCCGTCCTGCAACAAGTCGCGGGCAGTCTCCCTGTCGTTCACATAACGCAGACAAACGCCCATCATTTTGCGGGAATACGTTTCGTAGAGCTGCTTCTGAGCCAGTCTTTCCCCCTTCCTACAACCTTCTATTAGTTGCGCCTCGGCCATACAAATATTATGATGTTATTCTCGTGCAAAACGCTGCATGGTTTATGACTTTTTTTCATAAAGAGGGCGGACACACAGTTCCGCCCCATACAGGTATGCCATGCAAAGATAAGATGTTCTACCGAATTATCGTGTTAACGGAGACCGACTGCTTACTTTTTTCACAGGATTCACCGGGCAACCGGCACCATCATCGACGGGTACCGCCTCCATACCAATCTTTTTAAAGGCTGAAGCCAGCTTAGTCTTCGAAGTCTTGTCATTTTTATAAGTTACTTCCATCGTACGGGTTGTAAGGTCGCATTTCAAATCGGTCACACCTTTCTCGAAAGCAATGTTCTTTTCTACTTTCTTCTGGCAATTAGCACATTCCATTCCTTCGACATAGAACGTTACTGTGTCTTTTTTCTTTTTCGCATCCTGTGCATAGGCCGTAGAAAGAGTAAATACGGCGCAAAGCAATGCAACTACTAACTGTTTCATAATGTATTTGTATTAATGAGTGAATAATTCCTGTTAATCGCGGCTGATGTTAAAGCGCAAGCCGGCGTATATCTTCCGTCCATGCACCGGCCCCCAGACCATCGAGCCGTCGAAGTTATCGCCACGAGGATTCTCTGCATCGATAATCGGGTGAGATTGTTTGTAATCAAACAGGCTCTCCGCGCCGATATAGACAGACCAGGTGCGAAAATACTTCGTTATCTGCGCATTTACAACTGTAAATGCATTAAAGTTAGGTTTCCAGAGCGGATTTATCGCATCGGGCACCGGCATACGGCCGCCACCATTGAACTGTCCAGTCAGGTCGAACTGCCATTTCTTCAAGGGTGTCTGATAAGAGGTCGTAGCCAACGCTTTGTAATCGCTGACCAGGGGTTTCTTCAGCCGTTGTGTCACGCCTTCCGCGTTACGGTAATCCGTCTTGGCATCCGTATAACGATAGGCGGCAGTCAGCGTAAAGCCACGGAAGAAAGGATAAGTTGCTTCTACCTGGAAACTATTGGAGTAAGAGCGGCCGTCCAGATTGTAGAAGCTGACGGCATGCGCATCGCTATCCATATCGACAACTACCTGTTTCTGGAAATCCGTATAATACCATTCCTCATTCAAGGTCAGCTCCTTGCCGAATAGCGGGATGTAAAAGGAGAGATTCACGCCCGTATTCCAGGCCTCTTCCTGGTCGAGATTATCAGCAATATGCATCTTACGGCTACTCGACAAGAGGAAGTTGTTTTCCGCCAACACATTTGCGGTACGGAATCCTTTGCCGGCAGAGGCACGAACATGGAACCAGTCGAACGGGTTATATTTAATATGTACGCGAGGCGCAACAAAGAAGTCGTATAAAGAACTGTAATCGGCACGAACGCCACCCAACACAATCAGCTTATCATTCAGATTATAAGTATATTGTATATAGGCGCCCGGCACCACTTCCGTACGGTTGAATACATTGCGCTGACCGCCCGATAGCAGGTTTTCATCGAAGCCATCGTAATTCAGGCTCAATCCGGTACTGAGGCTATGCGCCAGCGAAAACTCCTTTTCGTAGAGCAGGCTGGCGTATAAATTCTTCTGATATACGTTATAAGGCGTGCGGTCGTACATGGATTTCTGTTCGTGGTAAGAGCCGGAAAGAATCATTGCCACGCTTTCTACCTTTTCCGCATCAATAATATAGGCTTGCTTGGTGTAAAGCTCCGCCCGGTTGGTATTCAGATGAACCCGATAAGGGTCGACAAAGTCATGATGCTTGGTTGCCTGTCCGCCTGTACGGCTTTCATACAGATAACGGACGCCATACTGCGCCACATATTTATCCAGCTTATGATACCAGCGGTTCATCAGGTTGACCTGTTCTTTCAAGGGAGTATCCAGAAAGCCGTCGTCGTTGCCGTCGTGCTGCCGTTTATCGTTCGAATAGTGCACCAGCAGGCCGGTCGACACTTTATCATTGATATGCCAGGAGGCATCTGCATTCCCTTCATACCGTCCGGCATCGCTACCGAACAGATTGACGGAGAAGATGTCAGCCGTAGGCGGTTTCTTTAACTCGACATTAATCTGACCGGCCAGGGCTTCATACCCGTTCTTTACGGAAGAGGTTCCTTTCGATACCTGTATACTTTCCATCCAGGCGCCCGGCACATAATCGAGTCCATAGAGGGAGGCCGCCCCGCGGAAGTTCGGATAATTCTCCGTCAGCATCTGCACATACGTTCCGGCAAGCCCCAACAGCTTAATCTGACGTGTACCGGTGGCTGCATCCGAGTATGAGACATCGACGGAAGGGTTCGTTTCAAAGCTTTCAGCCAGGTTACAGCAGGCGGCACGACAGATTTCGTCGTAGGTAATCCGTTGCGTTTGCAATACGCTGGTGCGGGAAGCAATCGTTCCCATCTTGCGCTCGCTGACCACGACTTCATCCAAAGCTACTTCTCCCTTCAATTAATAACTAAAGGTTCTTTGGTATCTGTAACCGGTATGACAACAGTAGTATAGCCGATATAACTAACCACCAGATTATGGGCATTCTCTCGCGTATCCAGCTTGAAAGCGCCGTCAACATCGGTAGTCGTCCCCTGCTGGGTTCCTTCCCAATACACATTGGCGCCGATTATCGGCTGGTTGCTATCATCCAACACATGCCCTTTCACTTCGTCCGCCCGGACAGAAGCAATAGAGACAAACAAAATATAATAAGACAGAGTTGTTTCAACATTACTTTTGATTTTTAAGCCTTACGGCGAGTACTAATAGTATCATATATTGTGATACTAAATTCTCATATATTGCGAGAATAGTGTATCATAATATATGAGAAAACAGTACCATAATATATGATACTTTTCCAGATATATATACTGATTAATATGATTATCCGCATGATGTCCGTTGATTTATTGAACAT
>JAJPZM010000469.1 GCA_021204335.1 Parabacteroides sp.
GAAGAAATCCGATAGTGTGTATTCTTTATAAACGGAATATCTAATAAATTCGTTTATTAAAGATACTTATGGAAGACACGACCATTCTATTGCTTCTGCAAAAATATATAAAGGATCAATGTTCGGAACAGGAGTTGCGCACATTGCTTCACTGGCTGAAATCGCCGGACAATCATACTGAATTCGATTTGGTTGTAAAGCCTTTGTGGAATACGATCGACAAGAATCTCTCCCGCCCGGAAAACAGGAGAGAGGAAGAACTGCATGCGGAAGTCTCTTTGCTTTTATCCGGCATGAAAGAACAGCGCATAGCTAAGCCCGTACTTAAAAGCAAAAGACGGTTGAACGGTTTTTACCGTATCGCCGCTATCCTTATTCTGGCATTCAGTGTAACATTCGGTTTGCTGAAAGTGCTGGACCGTCCCTCTCCGCAACTTACTTATACCGAGAATGTCTCTAAAAAAAGGGGAAAAGAAGACTATTCAGTTGACTGACGGCACGAAAGTTGTCCTTAACTCCGATACCAGACTCCATATTCCCAGTAACTTTAATAAAGAGGAACGTGTCATCGAAATGGAGGGCGAAGGCTTTTTCGACGTGACGCCCAATCCGGATAAACCGTTTATTATAAAGAGTGGGGAGACCCAGGTCAGGGTACTGGGTACTTCTTTCGATTTTAAATCCTATAAAGAAGATGAATTTATAAAACTGACCGTTTCGACGGGAAAGGTACGGATCAATGTTGCCGACCAGGACTTGCAACTGTCCGTTTCCCCCAACGAACATCTTTCCATCAATAAGGTAGACGGCAATGTCCGCAAAGAAACGATCCGCGAAAATAACTATATCAAATGGATGCAAGGTTCGCTTTATTTAATAAGGAGCCGATACGGGAAGTTCTCAAAACGATCAACCGCACCTATAACCGGCAGGTTGTTCTACAATGCAGGAAGTGCGATTACTTTATAACGGGAACCCATGATAACAAAAGTATCGATGCGGTAATAGAAGCGATATGCTTTACAACCGGGCTCCGCAGTAGGGAAGAAGGAGATAAGATAATTTTATATGAGTAACTATAAGTGTAACACAAAAATGAGTAGCCTATGATGAATAATTAAATGTAAAGAGTAAAAAATACAAAGTACCACTAATGAAAAAGCGGCAGTGCTGTCACACTACCGCTTCTATTCAAATTTTTGCAGAGACCTTCAAAACAGTATTGAGCCACTGGGTTGTAAGGGGGGGGCTCTGCATGTCTTAACAAACATCATTCATTAAAACATCACAAATGTATGAATTATAATCTAATATTAAACAAGACTGTCATGCGAACTTCGTTAACCGTATGCGCTATTGCCTTGTCGTCCCAACTGCTCTGTGCGGAAGGAATCATGGGACAGAGTCTGAAAGAGAACAATATCACTTATATGGTGAAAAAGATTTCGGTGAGTGAAGCCTTTGAACAACTGAGCGAAATAACAGGGTTTAATTTCTTTTACGACGAATCTGTATTGAAAGACCTGAAAGGAGTGAATATCCAGGTGAAGAACGGGTCGATAGATACCATTTTAAATGAGATGTCCCGACAGACGGGGCTGTATTTCAAGAAGATCAATAATACGATATCAGTCAGCCGCAGCCGGTTTGACGCTCCGGGAACCGAGTCGGTTCAGCAGAGCAGGAAACTGACGGGTATCATCCGCGATAACACCGGCGAACCTATCATTGGGGCAAATGTAATTGTGAAAGGGACTACGAATGGAACGATAACCGGCATCGACGGCGATTTCTCGCTGGAAATGCCCGAAAGCGGAATATTGGTTATCTCTTATATCGGTTACCTGAGCCGCGAAGTGCCTATCGGCCGGGAAAGTTCGATCGATGTCACGCTGTCGGAAGATACGCAACGGCTGGATGAGGTAGTCGTTGTAGGCTATGGCGTACAGAAGAAGGCCAACCTTACCGGCGCCGTTGCTTCCGTGAAAATGGAAGAGGTGATGGGAAGCCGTCCTTTGCCCAATGCCGCGGATGCTTTGCAGGGAACCGTGCCGGGCTTGCTGGTTACCAATAATGGAAATGCACCGGGCACAAGCAAATCGTTCCAGATTCGTGGCGCCTACTCAGTCGGGATCAAGAACGACGACGGCTCGTATGGTAGCGCCATCAAGCCGTTAGTCCTGATAGATAATGTGGAAGGCGACCTGGATATGATCAACCCGGAAGACATCGAAACGGTAACTGTACTGAAAGACGCCGCCTCTGCCGCTATCTACGGTGCACGTGCCGCCGGCGGTGTGATCCTGGTAACGACCAAGCGCCCGAAAGGAGCTACCACCTTCCAGTTGAATTACAACAACAATTTTGCGTTTGCCAACGCAATCAATCTGCCTAAACAGGCTCCTTTGATGGATTACCTGCAGGCTTATTCGGATGCTGCCGGCGACCAGTTCTGGACAATGGGATCGCCCAGCGTGAAGAAATGGATGGGCTATCTGGAATAATACCGGGCGAACCCTTCGTCGATTAATACGGTGGGCGACGGCATCTTTAAGGATGAAGACGGCGCCGTCTATTTCCTGAATGAGAAAGACTTGGTAAAGAATATGATGGAAACCAGCTTCCAGCATACACATAACCTTTCGGCAACCGGTGGAACGGATAAGATACGCTATCGCCTGTCGGCAGGATATGTCTCTAACGACGGAGTGCTCGTGACGGATAAAGACAATTACAAACGAATGAATATGACCGGTTTCTTGTCTGCCGATGTCACCAGCTGGTTTACGCAGGAAGCGACATTCAGCTATGCGCACAGTAAAAAGGCCGAACCGAAGTCTGCCCTGGGTGCCATTTATTCAACCCGTCTGGGCTCTTTCTATCCCGAAGGGACTATGCCGGCAAAGATTTCCGACGTTGCCGGCGGTTTGATGTTCTTTACACCGGCTAACCAGATCAGATGGTCGAACCCGACAAAGGAACTGAACGATAATCCGCGTATCTTCCTGAAATCGCTCGTGAAGCCTTTCGACGGTTTCCAGGTGGCATTCGAGTACACCTTCGATAAGAATTTGTACGATTACCAATGGTACACAGGTAGCGTTGACTACACGACCGTACAGGATGGCAAGGATACGACTCCGACAAACGATTATTTGCAAAAGACTAAACGCTATACCAATTATAACTCCATCAACCTGTATGGAACCTACGATTTTGCGATCAAGGATCATAAGTTTAAGGTAATGGCCGGTTTCAACCAGGAATCCAGCTATCAGGAATCGATGGAAGTGCTTTCGTACGGGCAAGCTGTTATCGAGGTTCCCTCTTTAGGATCGGGCACTTCTACCCTGAAAGCGACGGACAAGTATAATGAGTATTCCGTACGCGGCGGCTTCTTCCGGGTAAACTACAATTATGCAGATAAATACCTGTTGGAAGTGAACGGACGCTACGACGGTTCTTCCAAGTTCCCGAAAGATTCCCGCTACGGTTTCTTCCCTTCGGTTTCAGCCGGTTGGAATGTGGCTCAGGAAAGCTTTATGGGAAAAACGCAAAGCTGGTTGAGCTCGCTGAAGCCGCGCGCTTCCTACGGTATGATCGGTAACCAGAATGTGCCCGCTTATTCGTTTATCCCGACGATGACGGTAAATAACAAATGCAACGGTTGGCTGTCTGGCGGCAATTATGTAACGGCCATTACTTCGATCCCTTCGCTGGTAAGCAGCAACTTTACCTGGGAAAAGGTGGGTACTATTGACGTCGGTCTGGATTTCTCGATGCTGGATAGCCGCTTCCTCGGAACATTCGACTGGTACCAGCGTAATACCAACGGCATGCTTGCCCCGGGTATGCAGTTGCCTGCCCTGGTCGGTGCGGATGCCCCTTATCAGAATACGGCGGATATGCGTACACGCGGCTGGGAGTTTAGCCTGAACTGGCGCGACCGGATTGCCAATGTGGGATACCGGGTCGGTTTCAACCTCTCCGACAGCAAGTCGAAGATCGTGAAATACAACAGCAACTCATCCTATATCCTGAGCAGCGAACGTAAAAATGAACAGACCGGCGGCACTTACACCTTCTGGGATTTCTACGAAGGCAAAAACCTGGGTGAAATCTGGGGATACCAGTTCGACGGCTTCTATTCGGTAGACGACTTTGAAGATACTTCGTCCTGGAAACTGAAAGACGGCGTGGCAACGATCGACGGCTACAACCCCCGTCCGGGTGATGTGAAATTTGCCAACCTGCGCGACGACGAGAGAGGAACAAACATGATCTCCAGCGGCGACAACACGCTGACCAATCCGGGCGACCGTAAGGTAATCGGCAACACGACTCCGCGCTACCTCTACGGCATCAACCTGGGCGCCGATTTCAAAGGTTTCGACCTGAGCATCTTCCTGCAGGGTACCGGCAAACGCGATGCCTGGCTTGCCAATACATTGATGTTCCCGCTGTATTCCGACTTCAAGTTTATCCCCTTGTACGAAGGTCTGAGCAACTACTGGAAACCCGTCGACGCGGCAAACGGCGATTACACCTGCGCCAATCCGGGTGCCGAGTTCCCGCGTATCTATGGCAACTACGGCAACCAGGGCTCCAACTACCGCCAGTCTGATAAATATCTGTCGGATGCCTCTTACCTGCGTATCAAGAACGTGACGCTGTCGTACACATTCCCGAAACACTGGATGTCGAAATTCTCCCTGTCGCAGTTGAGGGCCTTTGTCAGTGTGGAAAACCTGGCAACCTTCTCTTCGCTGCCTAAAGGGATCGACCCGGAAACATTGGAGTGGAATTATCCGGCATTCCGTACCGTTTCATTCGGTCTGAATCTTACATTATAAACCCTAAATTTGAACGAGTATATGAAAAGATTATTTATATATATGGCTGTTTTCTCGGGTGTGGCTCTGACCAGCTGCAACGACAGTTTCCTGGAAAAATCGCCTGTCACCGACCTGACAGAGGAGAATGCTTTTAATTCGTATGATAACTTCAAGGCATTCATGTGGCCTTGCTACGAAATGTTCACGAACAACACGATCCGCACCTCGCTGGCTGAATTCGGCCAGAACGGGCAGTATAAAGGCGATATGGATGCCGGCTATATGGAAGAAAAATATGAAAGTGGTTACAACAAGTTTGCCTACCAGACCGTAGCCAGCGCAGCTTCCGGCAACGGTTGGGATTTCAGCACGTTTATCCGCCGCATCAATATCATGCTGTCCCATATCGACAATTCCGAGATGAAAGAGGACGAAAAGGAACACTGGCGTGTCGTAGGCTACTTTTTCCATTCTTATTGGTATATGGAACTGATCGACCGTTTCGGCGATGTGCCCTGGATCGACCAGGTGTTGCAGGAAGATTCGCCGGAAGCATACGGAAAACGTGAGGACAGGATGGCGGTTGCCGACAAGGTGCTGGAACGCCTGCAATGGGCAGAACAGCATATCGGAAACTTCACGTCCCTCGACGGCGAGAACACCATCGACCTGAATAGTATCCGCGCCGCCCTTTCCCGCTTTACATTGCGCGAAGGAATCTGGCGGGAATATCACGAACTGGGCGATTACGAGAAGTACCTGGAAGAATGCGTCCGCGTATCGGAACTGCTGATGAAGGATTATCCGACCCTGTACGCCGGAACCGACGGACAGCCGGCTGCCGGATATGGCGAAATGTGGACGACCGAGGATCTGTCGACCGTCCCCGGCATCATCCTTTATAAATCGTATGTAGCCGGCATCAACCCTCATGGCGCTTGCTACATCGAGCATACTTCCTCTCATTACGTGGAAATGAACCAGAAAACGGTAGACCTTTACCTGATGAAGAACGGCAAACCTATTTTGGGCACCGGCTCCGGTTATCATGGCAACAAGGATATGTATGCCGTCTTCCGCGACCGCGATCCGCGTTTGTACCATACGGTGATTCCGCCTTACAGGGTGCAAGCCGGCAAAGGCGATTACGCCACCTGGTCGTACACCGACAATGAAGCCGACCGCGAATATATCGATATCATGGGAGCAAACACATCCTGCAGCAACCCGGGTATCGGCATGAAACGCCTGCCCGGCCAAAACTGGAGCGCTTCGCTGGTTCCGGAAATACCGAGACTCGGAACAGGTGCTTTTGTAACCTGCCGCTCCGGCTATTATGTATGGAAGAACTGGAATAACTGGGAAACCAACTTCAACAACGGCAACCTGAACACCGCTGACAAGCCGATCTTCAAAATGGAAGAAGTGCTGCTCAACCAGGCCGAAGCGAAGTTTGAATTGGGCGCCTTCGACCAGGGCGTAGCCGATAATACGATCAACAAACTGCGCAACCGCGCCGGCATCGCAAGAATGGTCGTTGCCGACATCAACGCCGATTTCGACCCGAACCGCGGCAAGTATTATCCGAAGGGTAACGACAACGGCATCCTGGTCGACCCGGTATTATGGGAAATCCGCCGCGAACGTATCATCGAACTGATGGGCGAAGGCTTCGGCATCTACGACATCCGCCGCTGGCGTATGGCTCCCTGGTTCCTGAACCAGCCGGCAACCGGACTCTGGATGTCGAAAGAAGAAGCGTCGGCCAATGGCATGACCCTCTATAACCCGGCAACCGGTTATTCGGACGGAACAAACGGCTCGATGGCGGAAGGCTATATCTTCCTTTTCAACGACCCGATAAAAGAGGGTAAAGGATGGCAGGATAAATACTACCTGTATCAGGTGCCGACAACTGAAATACTCCTGAATCCGGAACTGGAGCAAAACCCCGGATGGTAAAATACGAAAAGACTCTTAGATATAAATACTGAAAAAAAACGAAGAAAGAAGGTGTCCTAAAAGGATGCCTTCTTTTTTGTTATGCGGCCAATTCAT
>JAJPZM010000145.1 GCA_021204335.1 Parabacteroides sp.
TTTTCATAATATAAACTACTTCGTAACAAGACAAAGATAGGATTTCTTATTTTTATTTACAAACAGATAATCCACTTAATTATGCTCCTTAAACTTCTTGAACTGATTAACCAGCACAATAGCCGTTACCACCGTAGCGATTGTGTCGGCAACGGGCATGCTGATCCAGACACCCAGTGTGCCGAAGAAACGGGGAAGGATGATCAGGCAGGGGATCAGGAATAGCATCTGGCGGGTAAGCGACAGGAAGATAGCCTTCTTCGACATGCCGATCGAAAGGAAGAAGTTGGTCGCCACCATCTGGAAACCGACTATCGGAAAGACGCCGAACACG
This sequence comes from Parabacteroides sp., assembly GCA_021204335.1. GTDB lineage: Bacteria > Bacteroidota > Bacteroidia > Bacteroidales > Tannerellaceae > Parabacteroides. Next base: position 335 of record JAJPZM010000145.1, read on the forward strand.
ATATGAAGCCCGAACACCGCCGGCTTCACCAGCTCCTCATCCGTCGTAAACATATTCACGATCAGGATCGGGAAGAATTGGCACAGCAGAAAACCCACCGTAGCCACCCCGATCGCCCACTTCATCGTCAGCTTCGTCACTTCCGTCACACGCGGATACAGGCGGGCACCGAAGTTATACCCCGCAATCGGCTGCATACCCTGGTTGAATCCCATGATAATCATTATAAACAGGAAGATAATACGGTTTACGATGCCGTATGCCCCAATCGCCATATCCCCGCCATGCTCCTTCAGCCCGCGGTTGATCAGGATTACGATCAGGCAGGAACAAAGGTTCATCAAGAACGGCGACATACCGATATACAGGATTCCCTTTACTACTTCTTTCTTTAATTTATAGATCCCTTTCTTAAAATGCAGCAACTCTTTCGGCCGAGAGAAATGGATCAGCTGCCCGGTCAGCGAAATAACCTGCGAGATCACCGTTGCCCAGGCCGACCCTTTAATGCCCCAGCCGAAGCCAAAGATAAAGATCGGGTTCAACACGCAGTTGATCACCACCGAAGCAAGCGTGGCATACATCGCCAGCTTCGGGAAACCCGACGAACGCAACACCGCATTCAAGCCCAGGTACATGTGGGTGATTACATTCCCGTAAAGAATGATCCGCATATAATCGCGTGCATACCCAATCGTATTCTCGCTCGCCCCGAAAAAATAAAGAATCGGATCGAGCAGGAACAGAAAGGCGAAAGTAAATGTCAGCCCCAGCAACACATTCAGCACAAGCACATTGCCCAGTACCTGGTTGGCGCCTTCATAATCCTTCTGTCCCAACTTCACCGACACCAGCGTGGAAGCCCCCACTCCCACCAGCGAACCGAAAGCCGCCGCCAGGTTCATCAACGGGAAAGTCAGTGCTAGGCCGGAGATAGCCAGCGGGCCGACTCCATGTCCGATAAAAATACTGTCCGCCATATTATAAAGCGAAGACGCCGTCATGGCGATAATAGCCGGAATTGCATACTGCATCAGCAGTTTTCCAATACGTTCGGTACCGAGTACCAGGGGAGAGTTTTGTTTTGCCATAAAAACCATTTGATGCACAAAGGTACGGATATTTTCCGATTAATTTTTACCTTTGTTTTCCTATAATAGTTTAAAAGATGGCAGAGAATTTAATTATAAGCGATGGAAATAAAGAGCGGCAATACCAGACCCTGCTGCCCCAGATAGCCGCATTAGTAGCCGGCGAAACCGATGCCGTAGCCAACATGGCCAACGTGGCGGCCGCTTTGAAACAGACATTCGACTTCTTCTGGGTAGGATTTTACGTGGTGAAAGGGGAGACATTGGTGCTGGCTCCTTTCCAGGGGCCGCTCGCCTGCACGCGTATCCGCCATGGGAAAGGAGTTTGCGGTACGGCATGGAAAGAGGCGCGCACGCAGATTGTTCCCGATGTGGATCAGTTTCCGGGACATATAGCCTGCAGTTCCGACTCGAAGTCGGAGATTGTCGTGCCTCTGCTGAAAGGAGATGAAGTGATAGGCGTGCTCGACATCGACAGCGACCGGCTGAACAGTTTCGACGAAACGGATGCCCGCTACCTGGAAGAGGTATGCCGAATGCTGGTATAAACACTCACTTCCGGTTCCCTTTCTCAAAGAAATTCTTGAAGAATAATATCTGATAATCGATGGAATTCCGCCAATACTCGCCATTATGGGCACCTGGGCGGACAATGAAGTCGTGGTCGATTTTATATTTCAAGAGTTTCTTATGGAAATCGTTGTTTACTTCAAAGAAGAAATCGCTGTAGCCACAATCAATAATCAAGGCGAGATCGCCATTATTTAAACGGTCTATCTGGTTGATAGCCGTATGGTTATCCCATATTTCCTGATTCTCGCTTTCTTTCCCCAAACGTTCGCTCATATTCCAATTATTCGGGAAAGGACGGATATCCACTTCCCCGCTGGTACTACCTGCTGCACCGAAAATATCTTTATGCCGCAAAGAAAGCCACATAGCTCCATGTCCTCCCATGCTCAAGCCGGTGATGGCACGACCTTTACGGTCTTTGACGGTTGGATAGTTCGCATCTATATAGTCGATAAGTTCTTTGGAAACAAATGTTTCATAGCGATAGGAAGGATCGACCGGGCTGTCCCAGTACCAACTATTCTTACCATCGGGGCAAACAAAAGCAATGCCATAACGATCGGCAATCTCAGGCAGGTTGGGTTTGATACCGATCCAGGTCTTCGCATTTCCACCGTATCCATGAAGTAAATAAATAACCGGGGATGTTGTTTTGCCGTTTCCCGGTAGGATAATTACAGTCTGAACATTCTTGTTCATCGCCTCGCTACGAACATTTATTGTATCGACAACCGCTGCCTGAACTGTCAGCGCGCAAAAGGCTACTAATGACAAAAAAAATATCTTTGCTTTCATGATCTGATATAGAATTGTTTATTGAAAGCAAAGATAAGATTTATTCTATATCAGAGCAATATATTTTATAAGTGTACATCTGTCCTTTTCAATGAAATATATACCTTTGCCGCAGATTGTTTAGGTAGATAGTTATGGGAACATCAAAAGAGATGACATCGGGTGCAGCGTTACCGTTGATCTTCAACTTCGCAATGCCGGTACTTTTAGCCAACTTACTTCAACAGACTTATTCGTTGATCGATGCGGCCATTGTAGGTAAATTTCTGGGAATCGATGCTTTTTCAGCAGTCGGTGCCAGTACTTCCGTTATTTTTCTTATCATAGGATTTTGCAATGGGTGTTGTGCGGGATTCGGTATCCCTGTGGCACAGAAGTTCGGAGCAAGGGATTACAGTACGATGCGGCGGTATGTTTCCATCAGTTTGCAGCTTGCTGCGGTCATGTCGGTTATCATTGCTGTAGTCACAAGTCTCTACTGCAAGGATATTTTGAGGATCATGCAAACGCCGGAGAATATCTATAAAGATGCTTATCTCTATTTGTTGTTTACTTTTATCGGCGTTCCATGTACTTTCTTTTATAATCTGTTATCGAGTATCATCCGGGCTTTAGGCGATAGCAAGACACCGTTCTGGTTCCTGTTACTTTCTACCGTACTTAATATTATTCTCGATTTGGTTTGTATCATCGTATTAAAGTGGGGAGTTGCCGGAGCGGCTATTGCAACACTCCTATCCCAAGGTATTTCGGCTGTTTTGTGCTTTATTTATATGAACCGGCGTTTTGAGATACTGAGAAGCAGCAAGGAAGAACGAAAATTCCAGTCAGGCTTGGCCGGGAACTTACTATGGATCGGTGTACCGATGGGACTTCAGTTTTCTATTACTGCCATTGGAAGCATTATGTTGCAAAGTGCCAACAACGCGCTCGGCTCCACCTGTGTTGCTGCATTTGCCTCGGCAATACGCCTGAAATCATTCTTTATGTGTCCTTTCGAAAGTTTGGGTATTGCAATGGCAACCTATACCGGACAAAATTATGGGGCAGGAAAACCAGAACGTGTCTGGCTAGGCATCAAAGCAAGCGGATTGATGATGCTTATTTATGCCGCATTCTCTTTCCTTATATTAATGCTAACGGCAGAAAAGCTGACTCTGATATTTGTCGATCCTTCCGAATCGGAAATTATCAGCAAGGCAGTACAGTACATACATGTCTCCTGTTCTTTCTTCCCTATCCTGGGGGTACTTTGCATCTTGCGTTACACCATTCAGGGAGCCGGATTTACCAATCTGGCAATGCTTTCGGGTGTTTCCGAGATGATTGCCCGTACCTTAGTCAGTATTTATGCGGTACCCGCTTTTGGATTTACGGCCGTTTGTTTCGGTGACCTACGGCGTGGGTGGCTGCCGACCTGTTCCTGATTCCGGCATTCATCTATGTATATCGGAAGATCAAACTGATCAAAAGGGCGGAAATATAAAAAGCGCTGAAATCAACATTCCAACGCTTCAGTGACCGCGACAGGATTCAAACCTGTAACCGGCTGATCCGTAGTCAGCTACTCTATTCAGTTGAGCTACGCGGCCATTATTTCGTGATTGCGAGTGCAAAGGTAGCGTTTTCTTTTAAACTTGCAAGACTTTTCTATATCTTTTTTTCAGTCTAATCCAACATTTTCGGATTGAAGATCAAATAACCGATATTCAATCCGAAGTTGAAATTCTTTGACGGATAACTGTACCCATTGGCATACAGGCTGATAGAAGCGAATGGTAGTTGCAATACCAGCGCTGCCTCTCCCATATATTTAAAAGAATGCAGGAATTTACCATAATAAGGAGTCGCCATATAGGAATTCTCTGTCTTTATCTCCTGTTTCTTTATTTCATATAAAGGAGCAAAACCATACATATCCAGACGGAAATGCAGTAATTTGTTAAGCTTGCAAATGGGCGATATGCCTAAAGCAAAATACTGATTTGCCCGAAAAGCCTCATTGAAAACGATTTTACTATGCGGCGTCGGGGTAAAAGCCGGGGCTTGCAGGACCGATGCCGTATAATTATTCATCAGGTTCTTGCTAGAAAGAACCAACTCGCCCTGGAAACCCAGGTTAAAACGATTGCTCAGCGTTTCATAATGCTGCCACTCTCCTTTCATCTGTAACCAGCTATGCACTTTTCTTTTGAATGGCGTTTCAAGCAGGGTCTGGGGAGAAGGCGAATAGTTCTCGGTACCGGTAACATATTGCGCTACCAATACCTGCTTTCGTCCGGATATTGGGAATTGCTTGGCATCCAAAGAATTTCTTTCGATACTCAGTGAACCGCTGAACAGGTTGTACCAACTATGATCAAAGGTGGAATTTGGTGACAACATATTCGTACTCTGGAAATAATAGTCGTTCAAGCATCCGTAAGCGAAGCCTATCTCCGACTTTGCCCGGTTCAGGAACGGGAATCCCAGTTTGAGCTTCATATACAATTCTTTTTGCTTGATAAAAGCAGGCAAGACATCTTCATAAAACAACGACTGGCTTTCAGAATATTTTTTATCGGAAAAAACTCCCTCCCAATTCAGATAAGTCGGAATACGCGTTTGCAGATAAATACGCCCGCTCAGCATCACCCCGCTAAAAGAATTACCCACCTGGAAGTTGGTATTAACATCGGCCGCATAACGCCCCAAGTATTGATACCCCAGTCCCAGGAACAACTGGTTTGCCTGGTGGGACGATATATTTCCGCCGAAGCCGACCGTAATCTCTTCTTTCATCTTTACATCCAGATAGAGGTCGAACTTTTTCTCCCTACGGTTGTAAACGGCATGAGGCATGATCTCTCTGATCTTAGAAGACGTCAGCATCTTGAAATAAGCTCTCTTGAACTCTTCCATCGAAAACTCATGGTTCATATCGCGGTGCAGTTGCGCTTCAATGTATTTGCGTTGCGATTCGGAAACTCCCGTCACATAAATATTCTGGAAAATCAACGGGGACAAACTCTCTTTATAAGCCACCCTGCGCATGTTGACCTCTGCCAGCGGAACCCTTCGGGGCACCCTTTGTTTGATAGAATCGATCATCCCCATTGTCCGCTTATAACCGATATCCATCAGCTCCTTTGCCTTCTGGAAGTCCAATAACGAAACAGACGGGAAGCGGAACTTAACCATCATGCCGTCTTCTTCGGGAACGTCGTAATCCGTCTTTTGCATAATCATCGTTTCCAATTGATTGTATGCATTACCCGACGGTTTGTTGTTGCCGCCGGCAACCGTCGAGCCGAAAATAAAGTCAGGATGAAAGGCTTCTTTCATCGGCCCTACCGGGAAGTTATCGTAAATACCGCCATCGAACAACGGAATGCTGTCTTTCCAGATCGGCTGGAAAAAGAACGGAAATGTCATGGAAGCGCGGACAGCATCTCCCAGGTCACCATTCTTGAAGATGATCGCTTTCTTATTATAAATGTCGGAACCCACACAGCGGAACGGCACGAACAGATTATCAAAATTCCATCCCGCCTTAGCCGTCGCCTGCGAAAAAAGAGCCATAAAAGCCTGGTTCATCTGGATCGGATTGATAAGACTTTATGGCAAAAAGTTTGCTTTAATTTGCAAAGAATCGGTCATATCGATAGAGAAATGCCTGAATTCGGGAGTCGGGTCAGGTCGCTTGAAATAGTATTTATACTCATTCTCGACTGTCCCTGTCTGCCAGTAACTGAATTCTTCCGATAATATCAATGCAAGCATCTCTTCAGGAGAATATCCCATAGCATATAAACTACCGATAATGGCCTCCATAGACGTACCGGCTATATAGTCGATAGGTATATCATTTTCTTCAAGAGCTTTTATGACTCCAATATGTGCAGCTCCTTTTGCACCTCCGCCACTTAACACCAAGCCTACTTTTTGAGCATTCACCAGTTGTAGGGAAATCAACAAGAAGGTTACCAGGACAGCAACTTTATTCATATTTACTTTTTCTCTGTTTACCCTTCAAAAGTAAAGCTATTTTCCCATACTACAAGAA
>JAJPZM010000299.1 GCA_021204335.1 Parabacteroides sp.
GATAATGAATTGGCCGCATAACAAAAAAGAAGGCATCCTTTTAGGACACCTTCCTTTATTATTCAAATATACTATCACCCTATCACTCCTTATCGCATAGCACTTGTTTTTCAAAATCCTTATGCTATGATAGATGCTATTTTCAACTATCACAAATTAATAAGCTGATTATATGTGTGTTATGAAAGAAAATGATAGAGTGATAGCTATTTGCGCTCAACTAAGATGTAAATCGATACAGCCGGTTATTAAAGAAATGGAATGAGAATGGTATAATCGTCAAATTATCAGCCGGTAAGTATCAGAAAACCGCTCCCCTCAAAGAGTAAATTCCTGAAGAAAGCCTATATGGCGGAGTTGGCGGAAATGGCGGAGTTTCCCCAAAATAACGAAAATGCAATAAATGTCACTTATACAGCGCGTGAAATAAAAATACGTAAGTATTTTCCAGAAAAAGCGTAAGTATTTCTGACATAAACCGCTAGTATATATTAAAAAGACACTTGGAGAATGACTAATTTAAACATTCCTTTAAATTAGTCGCTAATTTACGACATTATTTCTTCCCGCCAAAGAAATTTGAAATAAACTTTGTTTTTCATGTTTCCCTTTGTATTTCAACAATCAAAAAGGCACTCCTAACCTTCTTTTCGGGCACAAAATAGACTCTCAACCAACCCCTCGAAAAATGACTAATTTAAAGGAACGTTTTTGCTAGTCATTCTTATGAATAAGCAAGCATTAATCAACGAATTAGCCCTGCGAACAGAGTTAACTCAAATAAAGTCGAAAAAAGTCATAGAAGCACTGCTCGACATCGTTACCGAGCAACTAAAACAAGGCGAAGAAATCCGCCTGACAGGTTTCGCCATTGTTTCCAGATGGCATCAAACCCGGCGTCTCGCCCGCAATCCTAAAACGGGAGAACCCTACATGGTTCCCGAACGTTTCTCTGTAAAGCTGAAACCGGGGAAACAATTACTCGAAGAAATTAATAAACCCACAACTAACAATAGTTCAAAATGAAAAAGCACGAACATTCAACAACTTATCGCTTACTACTACTAATTTTTCTCTGTAGTTTGTCGAAAGTGATATTGGCAGAGGATACCACAACGCAAACATGGGAAGATTTGGCACAAGCGCCAGAAGGTTGGAGCACTTCTTCAACAACAATCGAGATAGCTTCTGCCGAAGAACTAGCCTGGGTGGCAAAAATGGTGAATGAAGATAGTGAAACTGGAAGTAATGGCAAAAAGGCTTTGAAGATGTAACAATAACTCTCGCCCAAGAACTGGATTTGGCAGGACATCTCTGGATTCCTATCGGTAAAGATAATCTAAATGATGAAAAGATAAAGCTATTCAAAGGAACCTTTGACGGAGGAAATTTTACCATCAGCAATATGACTATCAACACCGTCTATGCAGCCGGACTGTTTGGTCATATAGAAAATGCGACAATAAAAATATAGTACTGACCGATTGTTCCATTGAAAAAACAAAAGTACCGGAGGTTAGAGGCTATCGTAATCTTTATATTGGATGTATAGCTGCAAACAGCCGATCTTCCACTATCCAGTCTTGTACTGTCAGAGGTTCCATAAAACGGGAAAACTCCCAAGGCGAAGAAATTGGGGGTATAACCGGGTTCAATTCAGAAGGATCCGTTACCGATTGCTCTTTTGAAGGTTCAATTACAGCCCAACAATCGGAATATGGACGCGGAGAAGGACAAATAATCTCCGGATGGGTTGGGGGAATAGCAGGCTATAATGCAAAAGCCGCGATTACGAACTGTGAAGCTACTCTTACAATGACTATTGAGGGAACAGATGTAGGAGGGATTACATCTATCAATGACGGTAATATCACAAATTGTAAAACAAAAGGGGAAATCAATTTAACATCCGCCATGTTTTATACGGTTTAGGTGGAATTGCCGGACAGAATACTACATCTATAAATGGGAATACTTCTTCTATCGAAAATTGTAGCTCTGCATATAATATCAACCTGATCTATAAAGCAAATCAAACCAATCCTTCCGGTTGGGATCGTGCAATTGTTGGCGGAATAGCAGGAGACCACTTTGAAAGAAGTGCACCTATCCTAGGCTGTACTGCATACGGAACAATTACAGTTCAATTAACAACAGATCAACCGGAGGGAACAAATTTGAAACTAAACAAATGTTATGCAGGCGGTATCGCCGGAGATAGCCAAAGTGAAATTAAAGATTGTAAGTCTTTTGCAAATATAACAGCATCTTCCACGATTCCATCCACTTCTATTTATGCCGGCGGAGTTGTTGGTCGTGCATATTCCGGCAAATCCATTACCAATTGTATAGCTTCAAACAATATTTCTATTGAAGGATATATTATTTATGGCGGTGGGATTACCGGATATAACAACACTGTTATAACAAATTGTCAATACAATATGTCAGTAATTTCCAAGGAAAACAAATCCGGATATTCAGTAACGACAGATGGTATATCAGCCCAAGGAAGCACTTGTTATATCGGAGGTATTGCGGGCATAAACTATAAAACAATAAAGAACAGCTATTCAACACCGAATATTATATCTGAAGCCAGCGGTAATAACTACGTTGGCGGAATTACTGGATGGAATTGCGGAAATCCTTTCAATGGAAAAGTTCAGGATTGTTATACAACCGGAATATTTTATCTACAGGAAAACAGAATCGAGTTGGTGGTATTGTTGGCAACAACGCAAATACTGTTAAGAACTGTTACGCTACCGGCAAACTGGAAACTGTCAATATAGAAGGTAGGGGAGGATATGTCGGTGGCATTGTAGGAGTAAATAATGCAAATTGTAGCGTCGAAAATTGTTTAGGGCTTAATGTATCAGGCATTATAGGAACATCCACCGGTCGTGTCATTGGATATACTTATTCCTCCACCGCTATTACTAATAATTATGCTCATCCGGAAATACCAGGGAGCTGGGATACAAGCAATGCTAACAAAAATGGTTCTGACTGGGAGAATAAGCAAACCTACCCTTTCTCTCCATCCGACGCCTGGGATTTTTCAGACAACACCAAGCTACCCAAACTAAAGAAAATAAACGACGACGGTAGTCATGCCGATATGGTTGCCAACCAGCCGGAGATTCCCTTATTAAATCTGCAATATTTCACTATCACATTCGATACGCCGGATAATAATGGAACTCTAACCGTTACTCCGGTAAATGGTAACGCCATAGCAACGGGCGACAAAGTTCTCGGTGGTACAGCACTTACCATTACAGCCCAGCCAAATGACAACACTTACCAGTTGGATCAATTATTAGTAAACGGTACAACCTTTACATCAGGAGAGAATTGGACAGTATCAGGAGATATCAATATCTCTGCTACTTTCAGTAAGAACTATGCCGTCACAATCACTCCCCCCGACAAATGGAACCATTACTGTTGCTAAGGCAGATGGCACTCACATAACAACAGGCGACAGGGTTCCAAAAGATACGCAACTGACCATTACAGCCGAACCAGATAACAATACTTACAAGTTGGATGAACTGCTGGTAAATAATATTTCCTTTACATCAGGAGATAAATTGACTGTATCAGAAGATATCATTATCTCTGCTACCTTTAGCGAATCCAATCCCGATCCTGAGCCCGGCCCTGAACCGGAGCCCACTCCCGAACCCGATCCGGTTCCGGTCTACTATCTCGTCACCCTTCCAAGCATTGAAGGAGCAACCACCGACCCAGTTGCCGGCGATTACGAGATAGAAGCGTGGGGCAGCTTCCATTTCTACCTGACTCTCGACGCTGCTTATAACCAATCCTCCCCCATCATCACTACCGACCGGGGCGAGACGATCAAGCCGCGCAGCAGTGATGGCGCATACATAATCAAATATGTACGTTCCGATCTGCAAATATCTATCGCCGGCATCGTCAAGAACCCCGACCCTGTCGCCAACGAGTCGGTAGATGCAAACGATACGAAAGTTTGGGCTGAAGGCGCCTATCTCCATATACATACGGCAAAACGGGAAAGTATATGCATCTATTCCTACAACGGGACGCTGCTAAACAGCTTTACATTGCTTGGCGACCAAACGGTTTATTATCCGCAGGGTAATTATATTGTGGTTGCAGGCGGAAAGAGATTTAAAGTACAAGTCAAATAAAGCAAAGACACCGCAAATATAGAGAAGCCGCAAAAGCATTAAATAACTTTTGCGGCTTTTCTTATCTTCTTTGCTTACAGCCTTTCAATTTCTTCAGGGAACAAATCAGGTTGTCTTCGTTGTTGTCGTAGCGTTTGTATTATTTGTATTGGATGCCTGAGAAGCAGCGGTCGTACCAGCAGCAGGAGCCTCTACTTGAGCGGCTTCCCAATGGAACGGTTCGAACTGGGCGTTCGGATCGACCCACGATGCTTTCTTGGATGCATAGATTATGAACGGAGCGGCAATAACAACAATAGCCCCGATAATCAATACGGCAAACCAAACGGTATTACTTCCGACTGCAATCTGGCTAGGCGGAATAAAACTCAATATAAACGCCAGCAATGAACCGCAGAAACCCAGACCGCCGATAAACCACATCAGCCCGTTGCCATGTTTACCGATACGGAACGGACGGTTCGCTTTCTTCATCCGGTAACGCAATGCGATAGCACCCGAAAACATCAACAGGTACATCATCAGATAAAGAATCACAGTCAGCTGCGACAGGATCTGATAGAAACTCTGTACGGAAGGCATGACCACGAACAACAAACTCAGCAAGGTAACGGCACATCCCTGTACCAGCAGAATATTTTTCTGTACCCCGATCTTGTTTGTTTTCTGGAAGAATGGAGGCAGATAACCGGCCTTTCCCACCGTAAAGATACCTTTCGACGGACCGGCAACCCATGTCAACACGCCTGCCAGCACACCGAACGCCAGAGCAATCGCAATGATCGGCGACAGCCAGGAAGCATGAATGAACTTGAAGTAATTATCGAAGCCCACCAGCAAACTCTGTGTCAGGTTGATATCTTTTTCCGGAATGATAACGCCCAAAGCAAAAGTACCCAGCACGAAAATAATAACCGTAATCAACGCACCGATAAACACTGCTTTCGGATAGTTCTTGGAGGGGTTCTCAACGTCCTTCACGTGGATACCACCCATCTCCATACCGGCATAAAAGAGGAAGATACTCGATGCCAGTACCAGGTTGTCGAACTTCGAGAAGTCGGGGAAGAAGTTACCATGGAAGTCCATGTTCGAATGGCCGCCCATAGCCAGATAAACGATACCAAGGATGATCAGCAGCGCAGCCGGAAGGATCGTACCGACAATACCGCCCACCTTGGCAACCTTACCTACCCAGCTCAACCCTTTCAGGGAAATAAAGGTAGCCAGCCAGTAAATGATCAACACGACGACCAATGTGTACATCTTATTGGAAGCCAACGTCATGTCGTGCGCATCGTTCATCCCGATAAAGGCGATAGACACAGCACCGAAGGTTAGCACCGTAGGATGCCAGATCGTACTTTCGATCCATTGCACCCAGATTGCCAGGAACCCCCATTTCTTACCGTAGGCCTCGCCCACCCATCGGAAAACTCCGCCTTGTTTATCCTGGAACATGGCAGCCAACTCGGCCGCCACCAGCGACGTAGGGATCAGAAAGACAATCGCCGCAAATAGATAATAGAAGGCTGAACTTAGTCCATATACAGCCTCGGCTGGTAGCCCGCGGAGAGATACTACCGCCGTAACATTCATAATTGCAAGAGTAAAAACTCCAAGTTTTACTGCTTTACTTACATTTGCCATGAATTTTACAGTTTAAATGTGAATATTGTTTAGTTTAGTTTCGTTTAAAATATGTCAGTAAAACAAATCGGTATTGTGTTAGTTTGTCAACAAGATGTCAAACTAGGTTAATTAACAGAATAGTGTTAAAAACAAAATGAGTCGCTCCGCTGCTAGATAGCCTGAAATATTATCACCTAAACGCCTAAACAATAAGCGATATGAAATCTGCTTTTACCGACATTATCTACGAAAAAAAGGAATATACGGAGTCTTGCACGTTATCATTTTGCTACTTTCGCTCTTTCTGATCGTCGTCATTTCGGTCGACACGTTCAACAATATTCCTTTTATAACACAGGGGTCGTACCTGAAAATACAGTTCTGGATCTGCATGTTCTTTATTGCGGATTTCGTGCTGGAGTTTTTCTTATCAAGACGTAAATTATATTATTTACAGACCCATCTTATCTTCCTGATCGTATCTATCCCTTATCTTAATATTATCAATTATTATGGGATCGAGTTCTCGCCGGAGATCACTTACTTCCTGCGTTTCATTCCGTTGGCACGAAGCGGGTATGCACTGGCTATCGTGGTCGGTTGGCTGTCGTCCAACAAGGCTTCGGGCCTGTTTGTCTCCTATCTGGCCATGCTGCTGGCAACGGTCTATTTCTCCAGCCTGATATTCTTCGTGATCGAGCATAAAGTAAATCCGCAGGTAGTGGGATACGACGATGCGCTCTGGTGGGCGTTTATGGACGTCACTACGGTAGGCTCCAATATCTACGCCGTCACGCCGACAGGAAGAATCCTATCGGTTCTGCTTGCCGCGCTCGGAATGATGATGTTCCCTATCTTCACCGTCTATGTTACCAGCCTGGTACAGAATGCGAATAAGAGAAAAAATGAGTTATATAAAGAAGACGACACCTCGGCAAAAGCGAAGTAGAATAAATGGTATTTATCAAATGATTATCCGCATGATGTCCGTTGATTTATTGAACATCATATGAATGTTT
>JAJPZM010000153.1 GCA_021204335.1 Parabacteroides sp.
TTTGCACGCAATCTGAAAGTAAATCTTATAAGTAATATATTTTTATGAAAGCTTAAATTTTAAGAAAAGAAATTTTGTCACTCGTTGTATTGTTCGTTTGTAGCCTGGCAATGAGTGCCGCATCTCCCAAAAACTATCTTTATGACACGAAAGAAGAAAACGGGAAGATCGTTTCAAAGGTTATTTTCCTGCAGGAAGAAGGGCTTTTGAACAAACAGGTGAAATATGAATTCACCTATAATGAAGCCGGCAAAGTGGCTGAGAAAAAAGCGTACCGCTGGAATGCTTCAAAGGAAACCTGGGACCCTTATTATCTGATCTCTTATCAGTATGATGAGGAAAAAGGAGAAATCAATTCCGTATACGGAATGTGGAACAAAAAGAAAAAAGACTTTAGCTTGAACACACAAACAATGGTTGTACTTGCAACCAGTTATGAAGATATTTTCTCATAAGAATCTACTTTAAAACATTCATAGACACACACACGAAAGTGGCGCGAATAACAAAAGACGTGAGTCCCTGTTATTAGTGCCACTTTCATTTTGTAACCAGATCTTACTTATTTGATGATCTTTTCCAAGTCAGCCAGGTTGTTAGCCACTTCTTCATCCGTTACTTCATGGTTGGTCAGGTCGCCGGCCAGATACTGGTCGTAGGCTGCCATATCGATCAAGCCATGACCGGACAGGTTAAACAGGATCGTGCGTTGTTTGCCTTCCTGTTTAGCTTCTTCTGCCTCGCGGATAGCGACGGCAATAGCGTGGGAAGATTCCGGAGCCGGAATAATTCCTTCTGCCTGGGCAAACAGGGTAGCGGCTTTGAATGTATCCAACTGTTTCACATCGACTGCTCCCATCAAACCGTCTTTCATCAGCTGGCTGACAATAGAGCCTGCACCATGATAACGCAGACCGCCGGCATGGATATTAGCCGGAGCGAAGTTATGTCCTAACGTAAACATCGGGATCAGCGGAGTGTAGCCGGCTTCATCGCCAAAGTCATACTGGAACTGTCCGCGTGTCAGTTTCGGGCAGGATGCCGGTTCGGCGGCAACCACACGAATATCCTTTCCTTCCGTCAGTTTATGACGCAGGAACGGGAAAGTGATACCTGAGAAGTTAGAACCACCACCGAAGCAACCGATTACTACATCCGGATATTCGCCCGCCATTTCCATTTACTTTTCTGCTTCCAGGCCGATTACTGTCTGGTGCAGCATGACGTGGTTCAATACGCTGCCTAATGTATATTTACAGTTGGGTGTCTGCATTGCCAGTTCGACCGCTTCGGAGATTGCCGTACCCAGGCTACCCTGGTAGTTCGGGTGGTCTGTCAGGATTTTACGTCCTGCTTTCGTACTCATACTCGGAGAGGCGATAACCTGCGCGCCGAATGTCTGCATGATCGAATGGCGGTAAGGTTTCTGGTGGTAACTTACTTTTACCATATAAACTGCCAGTTTCAGGCCGAAAGCCTTGGCGGCATACGAAAGAGCGGCGCCCCATTGTCCGGCACCCGTTTCTGTCGTGATATTGGTCGTGCCTTCCTGTTTGCAATAGTAAGCTTGTGCAATAGCCGAGTTCAATTTGTGCGAACCAATCGGGCTGACACTTTCGTTCTTAAAATAGATATGTGCCGGCGTATCCAGCATTTTTTCCAGTCCGTAAGCACGAACCAGCGGAGTGGGACGCCATACCTTATATAATTCGCGGACTTCTTCCGGTATTTCGATCCACGCATCTGTGGTGTTCATCTCCTGATGTGCTACACCTTTGGAAAACAGGGGATACAAGTCTTCTTCCTTTAAGGGTTGCTTTGTTCCCGGATTTAAAATGGGGAGTGGTTTGTTCTTCACGTCAGCCACAATGTTATACCAGGCTGTAGGAATGTCTTTCTCCTCCAATAAAAACTTTTTCGTGCTCATAATTCGTTATGTAGATTACATTATTAATCAAAATGTGGCCTTCCGGCTTACAAGTTGGAAGCAAAGTAACAAATAATATTTCTATCTTCAAATTGAATAAACAAAAAATATATACCTTTGCGCCTTCAAACTAGACAAATAGATAACAAACGACAACGATGAAAAAGCTGGCTCTGCTATTGGTAGGTGCACTAACTTTGTTTTCCGCAACTGCCCAGAAGAAAAACTTCACCTACAAGTTTTATGGTTTTGTGCGTGGTGACCTGTTTTACAATACACGCGCAAATATGGCCCCGGTAGACGGCAACTTCTACCTCTACCCTTTGGACGAGAAACCGGATGCCGACGGGAAAGACCTGAATGCTACGCCTAACGGTAGTTTCTATACTTTTACTTCCCGGCTGGGTATCAATATGACCGGACCGGATGTCGGTTCGGCACACACCTCAGCCTGTCTGGAAACCGACTTCGGCGGTTTTTCGAGCAGTACCACGATGTTGCGTATCCGCCAGGCATGGGTTGCGTTGGATTGGGAGAAAAGTAACGTATTGATCGGCCATACCTGGCATCCGTTGTTCGGTTCCGTTTTCCCGGATATACTGAACCTTTCTACCGGTGCGCCTTTCCAGCCGTTCAACCGCAGTCCGCAGATCCGTTACCAATACAAGGCAGGAAAAGTGAAACTGACCGCTTCCGCTATCTGGCAATTGCAATATCTTTCGAGCGGGCCGAAGGGAATGAGCGAAGATTATATAAAAACAGCTGTGTGCCGGAATTGTATGCCGGAGCCGATTTTACCCCTTCTAACGATTGGTTGATGGGGGCAGGCGTTCATTTAATCTCCCTGAAACCGTGCACAACCTCTGTTGTAGACGGTAAAGAGTTTAAAGTAAATGAGCGTATGACCACTTATTCGTATGAAGCTCATTTGAAATATACCGGACGAAATTATACCTTTGCAGCGAAAAGCTTGATGGCATCGTGTCTGGACCAGACCGCCCTGATCGGAGGTTATGGCATCAGTTCGGTCGATCCGAGAACCGGCGAACAGGAATATACGCCTTTCCGCCATTCGACAACCTGGGCGAATTTCAACTACGGGACGAAGTGGAAATCGGGGCTTTTCCTGGGATATACCAAGAATCTGGGGACAGATGACGAACTCGTGTCAAAAGAGGTATATGGCATGGGATTGAATATCGACCAGCTGTTTACAGTGAATGTGAATTTATCCTACAATCTGCCCCATTGGCAGATCGAACTGGAATATTCGCCGGCAACCGCCTGGTATGGCACGATCGACCAGAAGAACGGGAAAGTGGGAGACACCCACACCGTAACCAACCACCGCGTACTGGGATTGGTTATGTATTATTTCTAATTAGAACGCTTTTGAATGAAGACAAAACTAAGTATGTTTTTATTGGCCGGGCTGTTAGCCGTAACAGCCGGCCAGGCGCAGAAGAATAATTTTTCGTATAAGTTCTACGGACAGGTTCGTGGCGACTCGTTCTACAACTCGCGAGCCAATTCAGAGATTGTAGACGGTTTGTTTCATCTCTACCCGAAAGACGTTAAATTGGATGCCGACGGCAACGACCTGAATGCAACGGCCAACGGCAGTTTTTATCTGCTTTATTCCCGACTGGGGGTAGATGTTGCCGGGCCGAGCGTAGGCAAAGCGAAAACGACAGCCAAGCTGGAAGTCGATTTCCGCGGCTCGGGAAGTAACTTTGCGATGATCCGCGTAAGGCATGCTTATGTGAACCTCGATTGGGGCAAGTCGGCGGTGTTGATCGGCCAGACCTGGCATCCGTTGTTCGGCGATATCTTCCCACAGATGCTCAATCTTTCTACCGGAGCACCCTTCCAGGCATTCAGCCGCAACCCGATGCTCCGCTACCGCTATACCGATCAGGGGTGGACGCTGACCGGAGCTGCTATCTGGCAATTGCAATACCTCTCGATGGGGCCTAACGGAAAGAGCGAAGAATATATAAAGAATGGCTGTGTACCGGAATTCTATTTCGGAGTGGATTATAAAAAGAATAACTGGACGGCCGGAGTAGGAGCCGATATCCTTTCGCTGGCACCGCGCATCCAGTCTACCGTCGATGACAATATATATAAGGTAAAGGAGCGTATCACTTCCGTTTCTTTCGAAGCCCATGCCCGTTACACGAATGCCGACTGGAAAATATCGGCAAAGACGACACTGGGAGAGAATCTTACCCATCTTTGTATGCTGGGCGGTTACGGTGTCAGCAGCATCAATCAGCGTACCGGCGAACAGGAATATACCCCTTACCGCCATTCGATGACCTGGCTGAATGTTGTTTACGGCAAGAAATGGCAACCCGGGCTCTTTGTCGGTTATCTGAAGAATCTCGGAACCGGCAAGGATATCGTAGGGGAAACTTACGGTGTCGGACTGGAGGTGGATCAGGTCTTTACGACCAATCTGCAACTGTCGTATGTGCTTCCTCATTGGAAGCTCGGTGTAGAATACAGCCCGTCGCTTGCCTGGTATGGCGATCAGACATTGGCTGACGGACGCATCCGCGACACGCATTCGGTAACCAACCACCGCGTACTGGGTGTATTAATCTATTCATTCTGATGAAAACGCTGATAATCGGAGCAAATGGTTTTACCGGGAGACGGATCTTGCAAAACCTGTCTCTACGGGGAAGCTACGAATTGACCGGTTGTTCCTTGCATGGAGATATCGCTCTGGGCGATAACTACCGGTTCGTTCAGGCAGATATCAACGACCATGCCGCTATCGCCCGGCTGATAGACGAGGTTCGTCCCGAGGTCGTGATAAACGGTTCTGCCCTCTCCGTTCCCGATTATTGCGAACAACATCGCGAGGAGGCTTATGTCGCCAATGTGTCGGCGGTAGAAAATATAGCCCGTTGTTATGAAAGGCAACAAAGCCGCTTTATCCATTTGTCGACCGATTTTGTGTTTGACGGAAAGAAAGGCTCGCTGTATACGGAAGACGACATGCCGGCCCCGGTCAATTACTACGGGCTGACGAAATATAAGGGAGAACAGGCAGTGGCTGCCAATTGCAGCAATTACGCGAATGTACGCGTAGTAGTCGTTTACGGAAAAGCTTTTCCCGGGCAGCATGGCAATATCCTGCAACTGGTAAAGAACCGTTTACAGGCAGGACAGGAGATATGCGTCGTTTCCGACCAGTACCGCACGCCGACCTGGGTAAATGATATTGCCGACGGAGTGGAGAAGCTCATGCATCTCTCTCAAAGTGGCACCTGGCATATTTGTGGCGGCGAATGCCTTTCCATTGCCGAGATCGCTTACCGGGTAGCCGATTATTTCAAGTTGGACCGTTCGTTGATCCTCCCGGTCACAACCGAAGAAATGAACGAAGCCACGCCGCGCCCCCGTTTCAGCGGGTTAAGCATAGAAAAGGCAAGGCGGGAGTTAGGATATACCCCGCATACCCTGGAAGAAGGAATGGAAGAAATGAAACAGTAATTCTATAATATAATGTAATATGAGCACTGAAAACAAAAACTCGTTAGAACTGAAGTACGGCTGCAACCCCAACCAGAAGCCGTCGCGCATCTTTATGCAGCAGGGGGAATTGCCTATCGAAGTATTGAACGGACGTCCGGGATACATCAATTTCATGGATGCCTTCAATAGCTGGCAATTGGTAAAAGAACTGAAAGAGGCAACCGGCCTGCCCGCTGCCGCTTCTTTTAAACATGTGAGTCCGGCCGGTGCCGCTGTAGGAATCGAAATGAGCGATACACTGAAGAAAATCTACTTTGTAGACGACCTGCCTCTCACTCCGCTGGCAACTGCTTATGCTCGTGCCCGCGGTGCCGACCGCATGTCTTCTTACGGCGATTTTATTGCGTTGAGCGATACCTGCGACGAAGCGACTGCCCGTCTGATCAACCGCGAAGTTTCCGATGGCGTCAATGCTCCCGACTATACGCCGGAAGCATTGGAGATCTTGAAGAACAAACGCAAAGGAACTTACAATGTAATCAAGATCGATCCCGCTTACAAGCCGGCTCCGATCGAACATAAGGATGTATTCGGCATCACTTTCGAACAGGGACGCAACGAAATCAAACTCGACGAAAGCTTGCTGACAAACATCCCGACAAAGAGCAAAAATTTCAGCGAAGATGCTAAACGCGATCTGATCATCGCCCTTATTACATTGAAATATACGCAGAGTAACTCTGTCTGCTATACCAAAGACGGACAGGCTATCGGTATCGGTGCCGGCCAGCAAAGCCGTATCCACTGTACCCGCCTGGCAGGCAACAAAGCCGATATCTGGTACCTGCGCCAGCATCCGAAAGCAATGAACCTGCCCTGGATCGAAAAGATCCGTCGTGCCGACCGCGACAACACGATCGACGTCTATATCAGCGACGATCACGAAGATGTTTTGGCAGATGGTATCTGGCAGCAGTTCTTTACCGAAAAGCCGGAAGTGTTGACCCGCGAAGAAAAACGTGCCTGGTTGGATACGATGAAAGGCGTCTCTCTGGGTTCGGATGCATTCTTCCCCTTCGGCGATAACATCGAACGTGCACACAAAAGCGGTGTGGAATATATTGCACAGGCAGGCGGCTCGGTTCGCGATGATAATGTTATCGATACTTGCGATAAATATGGCATAACGATGGCGTTTACGGGCGTCCGTTTGTTCCATCATTAATTAGCAAAAATGCCTTAATTGTTGCACGCTTGATCATCTATGAACCTGTTTATGGCAACGAAGCCCTGATGGACGAATCCACCGGGGTTTGTTTTTGTCTGTTTTCGCTCTTCACAGAGGTCCGACAGAAGAACTTTATTTCATTACTTTAGTATTAATACTGACTGCTTGTTCGCCC
>JAJPZM010000279.1 GCA_021204335.1 Parabacteroides sp.
ATAATGAACATTATGCCAATCAACAGAAACAGATAAAAAAATCCTTTCATTATTATCTCCCCGACAGAAAGAGATTATATATTACAGGTATATCCAGGAATTAAGCATGGATGAAATCTGCATATTAATGAACCTCAACTATCAATCGGCACAAAACCTGATCCAGCGTTCTTTAAAGAAGATAAGAAACAATTATAACTCTCCTGAAATGTTCTTATTGATTATCTCCATCTCATTAAAATAATATATAATAAAATAATTTCTAAAAAAGTTTCATTTAGTGAGTATAGAAAACGGCATGATGTATCCTTATTACAAAAGCATTCTAAAGAAAGATGAATAAGGACTATACTAAATATAAAGTTGACCAGCTACTAAATGACGATTATTTTCTGGAATCGGAATTACATCCGACAGAAAAAGACCAACAATTTTGGCAGCAGCTCCAACAAGAAAACAATTCCCTTGCAGAAGAAATAGAGGCCGCTCGTTTTTTTCTTAGAAATATAAAAAAGATCTCAGAAACTCCTTTCTTAGATGCCGGAGGACAAAAAGAATTATGGAAACGCATACAGGCCGCCAATAAACAATATGATACTCGCAAAAAGCGTATCAGCTTTTTGAAAATAACGGCTTCGATAGCAGCCTCTTTACTTTTACTCCTCGCCTATGGCTGGTATATTCAATACGATCAGAAACCGGCTATTGACTATGAAGCAATGATCGAATCCATACCACATACCGACGATCCGTCGGAAAATGTACAGTTAATCCTGTCGAAAAAGAAAAAGATATCTATTGAAGGGAAAGAAACACAGGTAGAGTATAAAGAAGAAGGAAATATAAGTGTAAACTCCCAAGAGGTAGACATTGAAAAAGAAAAAAAAGAGGAAAAGGAAGAAACTCAATCATTTAACCAACTGATTGTCCCGATTGGCAAACGTTCTTCCATCACTTTTACAGACGGAAGTAAAATATGGGTCAATTCCGGATCGAAAGTGATTTATCCGGCAAAATTTACGGATCACAGCCGAGAAATCTTCGTGGAAGGGGAAGTATTCCTGGATATTGTTCATGATGAAAAGAAACCGTTTATAGTTAAAACAAGAAGAATGGAGGTCACAGACCTCGGTACCCAGTTCAATGTATCTGCTTACGACAACGAATCGAATTGCCTCGTTGTCCTGGTAAAAGGAAAAGTTGAAGTGCAAACAAAAAGAAAAAGGAAAAGTACGTTAAGCCCGAACCAGTTATTCCTGTACGACAATGCCAGCGACAAAAACACGATCCTGAATGTAAATACACAGAATTACGTCGCCTGGAAAGATGGATATTACCAGTTCAGCCAGCAAAAACTGGATGTCGTGCTCGAGAAGCTGTGTAAGTACTATGGGGTTAAAATTCAATGGGATGACAAAGTCGGTGAACTCACTTGCAGCGGTAAGCTCGATTTAAAGGAAGAAATGGATAAAGTATTCCATGTTCTCCAGGAAGCGGCGCTGATTGAGGTAGAACAAACAGACGGGTACATCAATATTATTGTTAAACATTAAAATTCAAAACATTATGGGACCTTTAATCAACAGGGGTAAAGTCAGCAGAACTTATCCTCAAACAAAATTCACTAGTATTAAACCGTATTACAAACTTAAATCGTTACAAATATAAATAAGAGAACCAGGTTTAGTCAAGGAAAAACCAAACAAAAAAGACTATTACGCACCATGAAGATTTTTTTACTTTTTGCGTTTCTAACTGTCGGATCATGTTTTGCTTCTGAGACATATTCTTAGGAAGCATCATTCTCTATCAATTACAACAATAAGACAGTTAAAGAAGTTATCAATGAAATAGAAAATAGCAGCGAGTTTATTTTCTTTTATCTGGACAAATCGATCGATTTGAATCGTAAAGCATCTATCAACGCTAAAAACAAAAAGATAGATGATATACTTGATCAGTTATTTTCCGGTACGGAAAATAACTATTCCATATCTGACCGTCAGATAATTATTTCCAAAAAAAGAAACACCGGTAAACGCTGAAACCAATCAGAATACCCGTACTATCACAGGTGTGGTAAGAGACGCAATGGGGCCCGTCACCGGAGCCAATATCATTGTCAAGGGAACGACAAACGGAACAATCAGCGATATTGATGGAAAGTTTGCACTGGACAACGTTTCCACCGATGCTGTGCTGCAGATTTCTTATATCGGTTATCTGCCACAGGAAATCGAAGTGAGCAACCAGGCTTCTTTCAACATTGTATTGAAAGAAGACAGCCAGGCGATCGACGAAGTGGTAGTAGTCGGTTACGGTACGGTCCGTAAGGCCGACTTGGCCGGATCGGTTTCCGTTTTGGACAACAAAGCGTTTAAAGACCAACCGATCACACAGGTATCCGACGCTTTGCAGGGTCGTGTATCCGGTGTACAGGCACAAAGCAGCGGCGTGCCGGGCGGTACGGTAAAGATCCGCGTACGTGGTTCCGGCTCTATCAACCGTAGCAACGACCCGTTGTATGTAATCGACGGTATTGTACGTGAAAGTGGCCTGACAGGCTTGAACCCGGAAGATATCCAGTCGATGCAAATCTTGAAAGATGCATCTTCGACAGCTATCTACGGTTCGCGTGGTGCAAACGGTGTGGTATTGATTACAACGAAAACAGGTAAAGCGAATTCGCGCCAGATCATGTTTGACGCCCGTCTGGGAGTAGGAACTGTGGCGAAACGCTACGACACGCTCAATCCGTACGAATTTGCTACATTATATAATACGTACCGGGCAAACACCTTTTCTTCCGATCAGCTTTCTGCTTTCCAGAACGGAACAGCAGGCACCGACTGGCAAGACGAAATCTTCCAGAACGGTATCACACAAGATTATCGCCTGACACTTTCCGGCGGTAGCGACAAGATACAGTATTTGGTTTCAGGTAACTTCACCGGTGAAGACGGCGTAGTGATCGAAAACAACAACAAACGTTATCAGGCTCGTGCCAATATCACTTCGCAACTGACAGACTGGTTACACCTGACAGCCGATGTAAACGCTTCACACAACGTTCGCCGGAGTGCCAACTTCAACACAGGCAAAGATAACATTGTCAATATTGCGATGAACTATGCACCGGTACTCGGCATCAAGAATGACGATGGTACATACATCAGGGATAATTATAGCGCGTTGACACAGTTGAATCCTATCGGCCTGTTGAAAGAACAGATGGGTGAATCGATGACCGACATCGTCAATGCCCGTATCGACTTGAAGTTCGATATTCTGCCCGGCTTAACTTTCACAACCAGTAACGGTATCGATTACAACGATCTGAAAGGGTATTCATTCGGTACAAAGAAAGTCGACAGTAAAAGTAGTATGGGCAATAACGATGCTTACCGCATGACTTTGCAGACCACGAATAATTTTACCTATGCAGGCAAATGGGGCGACCATGCATTGACAGCTGCAGCCGTTTACGAGGCTACTCAATCCGAATACCGTTACCTGTCCGTAAGCGGACAGAATTTGCTGACGGAAAGTGTCGGATGGTGGAACGCCAATATGGCTTCCAGTCGCAATGTGGATAACAAATATACCAAATGGGGACTGGTTTCCGGTATTGCCCGCGTGATGTATAATTTCAAAGACCGCTATATGGTAACCGGTACGTTACGTGCCGACGGTTCTTCCAAGTTTACAGAAGATAAATGGGGCTGGTTCCCCTCTATCGCCGCTGCCTGGTCGATGGGTAACGAACCGTTCATGCAACAACAAAACGTTGTTCAGGATCTGAAAGTCCGCGCCAGCTACGGTGTGATCGGTAGCCAGGCTATCGACCCGTATGAAACAATGGGCTTGATGAAACAGGAATTATATGCTTTTGGCGGAACATCCAAATACACAGGTTATTGGGTCGGCCAAACAAAAAGTACCTCGGAATTATCTTGGGAAACAACGCATCAATTCGACATAGGTATTGATTTCGGTGTACTCAATCACCGGTTAAACGTATCATTAGACTACTTCGACAAACGCACGAAAGACGGTTTGTTAAAACGTACCATACCTAACTACGACGGTGGCGGTTCATATTGGGTAAATGCCGCCGAGATCAGCAACCGCGGTATCGATTTCTCTGTCAATGCCACTATTTTCGATTCGCAGGATTTCGGATGGAATACAACGATTAACGGTACCTATCTGAAGAATGAAGTAAAAGACCTGGCCGGATTGGACTTTATTTCCGGAGCAGACGTCGTTTCCGGTATGATTCCGACAGATGGCGTAGCACGTATAGAAGTAGGACAACCGATCGGTTCCTTCTACGGATACGAATGGAAAGGGCTGGATGAAACAGGACATGATACATTCGTAGATCGGAACGAGGATGGAATCATCGACAGCGAAGACCGTACTTTCATCGGGAAGGCAAATCCGGACTTCACCTTGGGTTGGAACAACAGTCTGCGTTGGAAAAACTGGGATTTAAACATGTTCTTTACCGGTTCGTTCGGTGCTGACCGACCGAATCTAGTCCGTTTTACCGGTACAGCTATGACAGGCGACTTTGCATTTGTCACTTTACGTGAATACATAAATGATAACTTTGCCACCAAAGGACAATCAGCCCGTTATCCGGCTGTCACAGTAGCCGGCAACGACTATCAGTCGGCTTCTACTTCTACCAAATTCCTGGAATCAGCCAGCTACTTCCGGTTGGACAATATCAGTTTGTCTTACAATCTGCCGAAGACTGTGGCTAAGTTTGCCGATCTGCGCTTTACATTCAGTTGCCAGAATGTATTTACCATTACAGGATATAAAGGCATGGACCCGGCCGGTATCTCTTTTGTTGATCCCGGCACAGGCAGTATCGATATAAATGACGGCATTGATTTGGGAGCCTATCCGTTGACTCGTTCGTATACTTTCGGTATCCGTATGAATTTCTAATCATTAAATAAAGAATAATTATTATGAAAACGAAATATATAATATGTGCTTTAGGTTTGGCGATGTTGTCGACCTCATCATGTAATGACTTTCTCAAAGAAGATCCGAAGGGGCAATTAATGACAGAGAACTTCTTCGCCTCTCAGGATGAACTAAACATGGCGACCTATGCCCTATATCGTAAAGTGTGCGATATTCAAGTCAATACGAACCCGACAATTCCTTCCTGGCAAGGCGATGACTTGACAACGAATTCAGGTAGTAACAAACAGGCTTACGCCGAAGTGGACGCATTCCACCCGACAGATGCCAACAAAGGCGTCGATGCCTCATGGTCGACCGGCTATGCAGCTATCAAAGCAGCCAACTACATTATACTGAATGCGGAGAAAACACCGACAACAGAAGAAGAACTCAATATTGCTATCGGCCAGGCCAAATATTGGCGTGCCGCAAACTACTTCTGGATAGTGCGCCGTTGGGGACAGGTTCCGTTGGTATTGGATAACGAAATCAATTATGAACGCCCGTTGGCAAGCGTTGAAGAAGTCTACAATCAAATCGTAAAAGATTTGCAAGATTGTGTAGCGACTCTTCCGACCAGTTATTCCACTGCACCGAGACATATAAACGGTGCCAATATTTATATCACCAAGCAGGCCGCACAGGCTACTCTGGCTGCCGTTTATATAGCAATGGCCGGCTGGCCGTTGAAGCAGACACAGTATTACGCTTCGGCTGCCGAACAGGCAAAAGCTGTGATAGATGGAGTTAACAAAGGTGATTACGAATATATCCTCGAACCGGATTATAAAAACGTCTATGCAATCAGTCATAACTACACGAATGAGACGGTTGTGGGTATCAACTACTCCGGTTCATTCCAATGGGATGAAGATTCTCAAATGACAAACAGTAACTTATTTGAATCCCTCGGAGGCTGGGGTGACGGCTGGGGCGAAATCAAATTCTGGAAAGAATTTCCAGCCGGTCCGCGTAAGGATGCGACTTACAACCCTAAAATCCTGAAAGGTAACAAGGCAGGTGCCGAATTAATCGATTGGTGGGATGAAGATATACCTGAACAGCACCCGATGTTCTCCATCTTCTCGATCGGGGAAGACGGCGGTGATTATGATTATACAAAACCGGCCAATACCAGTGCGATGACAAACGATCACCGTCACCGCCTGATCCGCTACTCGGAAGTACTTTTATGGTATGCAGAAGCACAGGCACGTGCCGACGGCAGTCCCAATGCAATGGCTTACGAATGTCTTAACAAAGTGCGCGAACGTGCAGGATTGGAGCCTTTGCAAGGAGGTTTAAGCGGTGAAGCTTTTGCTAATGCTGCTTTCCAGGAGCATGGTTGGGAAGTGTGCGGTTACTGGGTTGGCCTGGTTACACGCCGCGACGACCAGATGCGTATGGAACTGTTGGAAAAGACGTTCAACGAACGCAAAGTGAATGCCGAAATCGAGGTAGCTCCAGGCGTTATGCGGAAAGAAGGTGTTACTATTCCTGAATCTGTAACCTGGCAAGGCGAGAAATCGATTTATCTGCCCTATCCGTCAGCAGATACTCAGTTGAATCCGAACTTGAAAAGATAATTAATCTATCGAACAATAAGAGGTATTAGTCGGAGGTTTTATTTTTCTAAGGTTTACGCCTTATCTGAGACTGTCCCGGGAGTGATCTCGGGCAGTTTCTTCACTCTCATATCCTACTATTTTTGCATGTTTAATAATTTAATATAGTTTTTATAAAATGAAAAGTAAGTTTATACAACTATTATTGTTATGCGCAATTCCTATTTTATGCCAAGAGGTTAATATGAATTCCGT
>JAJPZM010000249.1 GCA_021204335.1 Parabacteroides sp.
ACTTCAAATCCAGAATTTATAATAGGACATTATGCGGATAATCATTAAATATAATATGGCAATATATTTCTCCATCTGGCTTGCGGACAAAAAAAGAGAGTACCGGCAGTATCCCGATACTCTCTTTACATGATGATTAATCTTTTATCTTATCGCAAGCCTGCTGCTTCGAGAATCTGGTCGACAGCCAGGCTCAGTCCGTCGGAGTTCTTACCGCCGGCAGTTGCGAAATGCGGCTGGCCACCGCCACCGCCCTGGATCAGTTTGGCTGCGTCTTTGACCAGCTTGCCGGCGTTGAGCCCTTCGGCTACCAGCGGTTCGCTCAGCATGACTGTCAGGGCGCACTTCTCACCGTCTTTGATACCGGCTACGAAGAATACCTTTTCGTCACTCATGCTTTCGCCCTTGATCTGGAAAGCCAGGTCTTTGATCGCATCTACGCTGGCTTCGCCGCGGAAGACGATGACCTTTACGCCATGGTGTTCTACCGCTTTAGCGATCAGCTCTTTCTTTAGGGAAGCTACCTTTTCTTTGATGTAGTCGCCTACCTGCTTCTTTAGTTCCGCATTCTCTTCAATAGACTTGCGGATGGTCTGCGCCAGGTTGGGGACATTATTGAACATGGCGCGCAACTCGCGGATCGAGTCTTGCAGCATGAATGTATAGTTTTCTGCCCCTTCGGCTGTTACGGCTTCGATACGACGTACACCGGCAGCGATAGAGCTTTTGGCTATCACGCGCAACGAACCGATCATGCCGGTTGCCGGGATATGCGTACCGCCACACAGCTCGATAGAAGAGCCGTATTTAACCACGCGAACCTTGTCGCCATACTTCTCGCCGAACAGTGCCATGGCACCCAGTTCTTTCGCCTTGGCAATCGGCATATTGCGGTGTTCTTCCAATGCATAGTTGGCGCGGATCCTCTCGCTTACCAGCTTTTCTACCTGACGGATTTCTTCGTCGGTTACTTTCTGGAAATGAGAGAAGTCGAAACGCAACGATTCGGGAGAAACATACGAGCCTTTCTGTTCCACATGCGTTCCCAGCACCTCACGCAGTGCTTCGTGCAGCAGGTGGGTAGCCGAGTGGTTGCATTCGCACTGGATACGTTTCTTTTCGTTGATCTTGGCAGTGAAGGTAGCCGTTACGTCTTTCGGCAGACGAGTTACAAAATGTACCGGCAGGTTGTTTTCGCGCTTCGTATCTACTACGTCGAGCTTTTCGTCGTCGGCAATCAGCCAACCGGTATCGCCTACCTGTCCACCCATCTCGGCATAGAACGAAGTCTGGTCGAGAACGATCTGATACAGTTCCTTGTTCTTCTGTTTGATCTTCCGGTAACGAAGGATTTCAGCATCACATTCGAAAAGGTCGTAACCGACAAACTTCGATTCGCCTTCTTTCAGCACTACCCAGTCGCCGGTTTCGATGGCAGCGGCGTTGCGGGCACGTTCTTTCTGTTTCTGCATTTCAGCGTTGAACTCGTCGATGTTGGCTTCCATGCCGTTTTCACGCAGAATCAGTTCGGTCAAATCCAACGGGAATCCGTAGGTATCATATAGTGTAAAGGCATCCACACCGCTGATAACGGTTTTGCCGGCAGCCTTTGTTTCTTCAATCTTCTTATCCAGCAGACGAATACCTGTTTCCAGGGTACGCAGGAAAGATTCTTCTTCTTCCTTGATCACCTTTTCGATCAGCGTCTTCTGGGCGATCAGTTCGGGATAGGCGTCGCCCATCGTCTCGATCAGGACAGGCAGCAGGCTGTACATGAATGCTTCGCGGCGACCTAAGAAAGTATAACCGTAACGAACGGCACGGCGAAGGATACGACGGATCACATAACCGGCTTTCGCATTCGACGGCAACTGGCCATCGGTAATAGAGAAGGCGATCGTACGGATATGGTCGGCAATGACGCGCATAGCCACATCCTGCTGACGGTTGTCGCCATATTTTGTACCGGTCTTTTCGGCAATCACCTGAATGATCGGCTGGAATACGTCGGTATCATAGTTGGAAGTCTTACCCTGCAAGGACATACAGAGACGTTCGAAGCCCATACCGGTATCGATTACTTTGGCAGGCAGCGGTTCCAGCGAGCCGTCGGCCTTGCGGTTGTATTGCATGAACACCAGGTTCCAGATTTCGATTACCTGCGGATGATCTTTGTTGACCATTTCGGCACCGCTCTTAGCCGCACGTTCTTCGTCCGGACGCAGGTCGATATGAATTTCCGAGCAGGGACCGCAAGGACCTGTATCGCCCATTTCCCAGAAGTTATCGTGTTTGTTTCCGTTGATGATATGGTCTTTCGGAAGGAACTGTCCCCAATAGCCGGCTGCTTCGTCGTCGCGCGACAGACCTTCGGCAGGGCTTCCTTCGAATACCGTTGCATAGAGACGCTTCGGGTCCAGTTTGAGCACATCTACCAGATATTCCCAGGCCCATCCGATGGCTTCTTTCTTGAAATAATCGCCGAACGACCAGTTACCCAACATCTCGAACATGGTGTGGTGATAGGTATCGTGTCCTACCTCTTCCAGGTCGTTGTGCTTACCGCTTACACGAAGACATTTCTGCGAGTCCGCGACACGTGGATATTTAATGGGTACATTTCCCAGGATTATATCTTTAAACTGGTTCATGCCCGCATTGGTGAACATCAATGTCGGGTCACCCTTCACTACCATCGGAGCAGACGGCACTATCTGGTGCTGCTTGGAAGCGAAGAACTCTTTAAACGATTCACGGATTTCTTTTGCTGTCAACATAATCTATTCTATATAGTCTCGTTAATATTCTGAAAAACAATTTGCAAAAGTACAGCAAATTATTATTTTTGCACGCATCCTAGCAACAAAATATTCAATGAAACTGTTTAAAACAAGAAAAACATATTACTTATATAACCCGAACACGCTCAGTTACGAACGTGTTTACCCTTCCGCCAAAGACCATTTTTTCATTGTACTGCGCCATCTGAGCATTGGTGCGGCCATCGGTATCGGCGTATTTTTCATTATGATGTACACGATCGACTCGCCGGTAGAATCGCTGATGAAGAAAGAAAACAAGCTGTTGCAGACGCAATATGAAGTACTTTCGTTGCGTCTCAACAATGCATTGGAAGTATTGGACGATATCCAGCAGCGGGACGAAAACCTGTATCGCGCCATCTTCCAGGCCGAATCCATTCCCGAATCGGTACGCAAATCCGGCTTCGGCGGCACCAACCGCTACGAACGCCTGATGAGTCTTTCCAACCCGGAGCTGGTCGTATCTACTACCCAGAAGATGGATATGCTTGCCAAGCAGCTCTATATACAAAGCAACTCGCTGGAAGAGTTGATCAAACTGGGTAAGAACCAGGAAGAACGCAGCCGCTGCATCCCAGCCATCCAGCCGATCTCCAACAAAGACCTGCGCCGTACGGCATCCGGCTACAGTGTGCGTATCGATCCGATATACAGAACCCCGCGCTTCCATTCCGGCATGGACTTCTCGGCTAAAGTCGGTACGGAAATCTATGCGACCGGCGACGGCGTCGTCACCTTTGCCGCCTGGAAACAGGGCTACGGCAACTGTCTGATGATCGATCATGGCTACGGTTACCAGACACTATATGGTCACATGAGCAAGTTCAGAAAACGCGTCGGCCAGAAAGTGACACGCGGAGAAGTAATCGGAGAAGTGGGCAACACCGGTAAATCGACCGGTCCGCACTTGCATTACGAGGTAATCGTCCGCGGCAAGCACGACAACCCGTCCAGATACTACTACATGGATCTGACACCGGAAGAATACGATCGTATGATCCAGATTGCAGAAAATCATGGCCAGGTAATGGATTAAACATCTTTAAACACAATGGCATTAAATAAAGATAAAAACCTGAAGTTATATTTCTCGATCAGCGAGGTGGCGCAGATGTTCGACATCAACGAATCGACCCTGCGCTTCTGGGAGAAGGAATTCGATATCATCCATCCGCGTAAGACGGCCAAGGGAACCCGTTACTACAAACAGGAAGATATCGACGCCGTCCGCCTGATCTTCCACCTGGTGAAAGAGCGGGGCATGACGCTTGCCGGCGCCCGCCAGAAGCTGAAAGATAACAGGGAAACAACCATCCGGCAGGAAGAAATCGTGAACAAGCTGAAACAGATCAAGGAAGAACTCCTTTCCATGAAAGCAGCTTTCGATGCGCTCGATCCATCCGAACTGCCACTGGAAGAATTACCGCAGGAAGATAAAATCTAAGTCAAACAATTAGCAGGTTACGTCGGAAAAGCGTACCTTCGCCGAGAATTTAATAGAACAATAAATATGGAAATTACGGGAAAGATTATTGCCGTACTACCTGAACAGGGCGGCATAAGTAAAAACGGAAACGAGTGGAAAAAGCAGGAGTACGTATTAGAAACACACGACCAATACCCTAAGAAAGTATGCTTCCAGATATTCGGTGCCGACCGCATCGCACAGGCAGCTATTCAACCCGGAGAAGAATTGACAGTATCGTTCGATATAGACAGCCGCGAATACCAGGGACGTTGGTTCACCAACATCAATGCTTGGAAAGTGGAACGCCCGATGGCAGGCGCACCTGTCTCAGCTCCGGGAGCCATGACTCCTGATAACTTTGCACCGGCTTCCGCCCCGACTGCGCCCGCCGCACCTGACTTCGGGCCGGCTAATCCGATTGATGATCTGCCTTTCTAATCTGGATATGGATACAAGAAAGGACGAAAACGAACTGCATCTGCTGGGCGGTGCAACCGAATACAAACAGGATTACGCACCCGAAGTGCTGGAAGCTTTTACCAACAAGCATCCCGACAACGACTATTGGGTGCGTTTCAATTGCCCGGAGTTCACCAGCCTGTGCCCGATTACGGGACAGCCTGATTTTGCAACTATTCATATCGATTACATTCCTGATGTAAAGATAGTGGAGAGCAAAAGTCTCAAATTATACCTGTTCAGCTTCCGTAGCCATGGGGCTTTCCATGAAGATTGTGTCAACATCATTATGAAAGACTTGATTGCGCTGATGGATCCGAAATATATCGAGGTAACAGGTATCTTTACACCGAGAGGCGGCATCAGCATCTATCCGTATTGTAACTACGGCCGTCCGGGGACGAAATATGAAAAACTGGCGGAACAACGGCTTTTCAGTCACAATGCATAAACACATTTTCACGTAGCAGTTGTTCCAATATGGCAAATAATTATGTAGATTTGCAACTATTATAATACAAATCTATAAATTATTTTAGACCATGAAGAAAAGAAACATGACTATTAAAGCCGTACTGGCAGTAGCTGCTTGTACGGCTTGTGTCACAGCAAGTGCACAAAAACAATACCCACAGCAGGAACCGATGACGCCCGACATGTCGGAATACTGGACTCCGCAGCCCAAGATCGTCACCCCGGGAGATATCAAAACCAATTCCGCCCCATCGGATGCAATCGTCCTGTTCGACGGTAAAGACCTCTCCGCCTGGGAAAATACGAAGGGCGAACCGGTACAGTGGACCGTTCACGACGGTGTATTCACCGTAAACAAAAAAGTCGGCGATATCCAAACCAAACAGAAATTCAATAACTACCAATTACATATCGAATGGTGCGTTCCCGAAAATATCACCGGGACCAACCAGGCACGCGGTAACAGCGGTGTGTTCATGCAGGGAATGTACGAAATACAGATACTCGACTGCTATAATAACGAAACATACGTAAACGGCCAGACAGGCAGCGTCTACAAACAAACGCCCCCCCATTGGCCAACGCCATGCGCAAACCGGGCGAATGGAATGTGTATGATATTATCTATACCACTCCTGTCTTTAAGGAAGACGGAACCTATCGCGTTCCTCCCCGTGTAACGGTTATCCAAAACGGCATTGTTTTGCAAAACAACACAACGATCCTCGGCACGACCGAATACATCGGCTTCCCGAAAATTGTTAAACACGGAGCCGGTCCGATCATCCTGCAAAGCCATGGCGATCCAAGCGAACCGATCAGCTTCCGTAATATCTGGCTGAGAGAATTATAAGAAATAACAAGTAAAGTGTTTACTACATGAAAACAAATCAGATATTCGGCATATTGCTGTTTTTATTTTGTGCAGTCGACCTTACCAACTGCAACAGTCACCTGTTGAATCCCAATGAGGAAGATCCTGATCCTGTAATTGAAGATGAAGGAGAATGGGTGGACAGCATACCGGACGGAAACTTTTTCGGAAGAGCAAACACTTTACGTCTTTACTACATCGACGAGAAAGGGAACAGCCTGATCAATCCGGACGACCCGAATACGTATCCCGTATCATGGAGCAAAGAATTGGAAAACCCTGTTGAGCACACCCTCGACAGGAAAACAGATCCCGGCTACAACGACATACGTTATAACGGCAACCACAACTGGATATATTTCGATGCCGATGAAAATCTCTATTATTGCACATTAAGTGCATACGGAGATGCACGACACAGCACCTATACTTTTCCCATGTATGCTAATGGTGATGCCGATAAAATGGAAGTCACCTATCAATACACGAAAAAAGGTGTCATAGGCGGCGATTATTACGCTAAATAATATCCTGGAAATATAACGGCATACATATCTACTCGGACGATGATGAACACGACAAGAAAGTTTTCATCAGAAAGTACAATGGAAATACAGACGTATTTCTTTCACGATAAAGAGGAAGGTGTCCTAAAAGGATGCCTTCTTTTTTGTTATGCGGCCAATTCAT
>JAJPZM010000388.1 GCA_021204335.1 Parabacteroides sp.
CTTCAAATCCAGAATTTATAATAGGACATTATGCGGATAATCATTAAATATAAATCCCCAAATCAATACTTTTTTATATTTCATGGTATAATATCCGTTAGTATGAGACCTTTATTTTAATAAGACTCAAAACTAACGGATATCCCCTAAATCTATCTGATATTTTTTATTTCGTGGTAGGAAACGAAGCTATCCTCAAACGGGCAGCCCCATTGGTACCAGCGTGATATCGTCTACTGTTTCAGCCTTGCGGGCATCTTCGTATGGCAAAACGCCGCATAAATCATATTCATCGATCTTCCAGTCAGGGACAAGACGTCCTTTTGCCTTAAATACCAAAGGTATATTTGTCAATGTAAACGGATTGTTGTCGAAAGGCCATTCTTTTCGTTCCACTGTGATCGGCTCATTGACTTGCAGTGCGTAATTCCAGGGGCTTGCTGGATAAATTTCATAAGTAGGCCATGCGGAAGCATCAGCACCTTCCTGCCATTTCGAATCGCCGATAGCTGTTGCGCGGCTGTCTTTTTGTTGATAGTCTTCATCAATCTTCAGCGACAAAGTAAGAGGACCGTAATCAACACTTACACTGTTCTTATTGACTTGCCACTGCCGATAATTGAAATCCATCGGAACTGTTAGCACAACCTCATCGGCTTCCGACCATTCACGCATAATTTTAGCATATTTGCCGGGAGACAAAGTCGCATTCAGTTTCTCTCCATTGACAGAAATCGAAGCATTTTTACACCAGGACGGAATACGCAAATAGAGCGGGAAAGCAACGCTTTTGGGCGTAGTGACAGTAAAACGGATACTCTCCTCAAACGGATAATTTGTTTGTTCCTGCAAAGTAACTTCCGTACCATCACCCACTTTTACTTTAGCCCTGCATGCATTATATAAAACAGCAGCTATCCCATTATCCGGCGTTGCATAAACCAGATTTTCCGTATAATAAGGCCAGCCGAAACCATGATTATGCTGGCAGCAACGGCTGCTGAAAGGATTCATGGAAAGGAATGACCCGCTGTTATCGATTCCCGGATGATGGTTCTTTGAATCGCTTATTACATGGTTAGGACTCGTGATATAACGCAAAGCCTTATAATCCGGCATCAATGAGGCTGAATAACTGTTGAAAGCTATATCTTCGCAATTTTCCGCCCAATAGGGATCACCACTTATCTGGAGCATGATTTCGTCTGAAGCCATTTGCTCTACAAAGCCGCAGGTTTCCGTTCCCTGTCGGGGATCGAAGAAACCGATCCGCGCATTTTCGTCTGCACCGAACATACCTCCGGGAACCTGGCCGAATGCACGACGTATCAGACTTTGCACATTATAACTGGCGGACAGCATGGCTGAGTCGCCTGTAAATAAATAATAAGTAGCCGATTCGCGGAAATATTGTGCGACATTCACATTATGCCAGTTAGGCAACTGGGTCGATTTCGTCCAATCGGCGGTATTCTTATGTATCTTTTCTCCCAGGGCAAGCAGATTTTTATCTCCGGTATGGTTATACAACCAGGCAACACTCCACAGATTATCACCACCGCGACTGTTTTCCCAATAGCTGTAAAGGAAATCTTCATCCGACACAGTGAGCAGGTAATTGCAATATTTAGTCATAAAATCGATAATCCGCTCATCGTTGGAATATTCATAATAGGATTGCATGATCCAGAGGACAATCATATTCGGCCAGAAGTCCTGTTTGCCGTCATTCAAATGGACGGGACCGAAATTACCGTCTTCCCGCTGGCTTTTCAGAATACTCTCAATCCAAAATTTTGCCTCATTCACCATTCGGTTATCCTGTACGATGTAAGCCAGGTTGGCATATCCGCGCAACCAATAAGGGACTTCTTCTCATCCCCACTGGCCACCGGTTTCCAACCACGCATTGTCCTTTTTCTGCAACCAGGCACTAATCTCACCCAAATGTCCGTTCAGACCGTTTTTCTGTAATTCCAACTGCTGTTTCAACCATCCGTCCGGTTGAATGGTTCCAGCAGGAAGTTTAATAAACTGCTGCGGTTGTAAAGGGGCGCGGTTGCTGACATAATAATCATTCCGCGTAGCAGTAGACAACCGGTCAACCTGTTCCAGCAACGTACCTTCCGGACCAGAACAGGATGCACAAATCAAAGATAAAAATAAGAGACTTTTCTTCATTGTATATTTTTATTTACGGGTAGATACCGTACCCGATGGTTTATCTAAAATCATTGCATTAGGAAAAGGTTTTCCGAAAACAGGATAACCATTCTCCCAGGTAATTTTCTGTGCACGAGGAGCACGTGTATCTCCTTCTCCCTCCGGATCGGTTTCCGTATCCCACCCATGATACAGGATCCAGTCTTCCGTACCATCCGGTGATTTAAAGAAACTATTATGTCCGGTTCCATATACTGAATTTTCAAGAGCCTGACGAAATACCGAATGGGAAGATTTTGTCCAACTGGCCGGATCCAATAAATCGGCATTCGCATCGGCACAAAGCATGCCCAGTTGATAATGAGGCGTCCAACATCCGCTTGCCGAATAAATCAAGAATATTTTATCACCTTCTGGATTTTTCAGAGGTTGGGGTCCCTCATTTACATATATAATATAGGGAGGTGTCCAACCATCCGGATTCTTATAAATACGCTCCCATTCCAGCTCCGGTTCGGAGATCTTGATTCGTTCCGATTTCAACGTCCAGGGATTTTCCATCTCAGCAATCCAGATGCATTGCGTTTCCGTACTTACCCTACGGGTTTTCCAACCGGACCAGAACATATACAATTTGCCATTGTGTTCCAGATAAGTACCATCGATCGCCCAGTTATTATCCTTATCGGTACTGACGCGCCCTTTCATCTTAAATTCACCCTTAAAAGGATCTGCCGATGTATTTTCCGCACAATAAAGCTGATGATTATCGGTATTTCCGTCATCCGCAGCAAAAAGCAAATACCATTTGCCATTCAAAAAATGAATTTCAGGTGCCCACACATCTTTTGCATAAGACGGTTGGTCAGGCCGCCAAACAGTTTTACTTTCTGCATTACGCAAATCCGTAATATCTTTCGTACGCTTCAAAACGATACAATCCTGCGACGTATTTACATAATAATAACAGGAGTCGTGCCATAAAGCCCAAGGGTCGGGTCCTGAAGACAGCAGCGGATTGCGGAATGTTTTTTTATCCGTAATAACAGGTGCAGTCGTAGGATTAAAAGAGGGAGTAAATCTGACAGGCCATCCGTTTTTCCAAACCAATTTATCGATCAGGAATTCACGCTGCGTATAAGTATCATTCCCTACCGGCGCTTTTTTCGCAGCATCAATGACATGATACAAAATCCAATCATTCCCCGCATCATCCTAAATAATGGAGTTATGCCCGGGGGCCAACCAACGACTGTTTGCTTCCAGAATCACGCTACTCTCCGCCCCGGTAGCCTCCGCCATCGGGACAAACGGACCTTCGGGAGAATCAGCCCTCGCCACCATTACGGCATAATGGGCACGATCGCCACAACAGTTATCTCCGGAATAGAACATATAATATTTACCATACTTCTCTATTAACCAGGGACCTTCCAATAAAACCTCGTAGGGTTTGGATGACGGGAATAAAATATCTTTTATCTTACTACCTTTCTTAAAGCTCAGCAAATCGTCTGCCATTTCGCAAACCTTCAAAGGTTTCAGTGCCGAACCCCAATATAAATACTTCCGCTTTGTACGGGAATCGATAAACAGCATAGGGTCAATGTTCTCGAAACTCTCTCCCCTTACGATCTCTTTCTTTTCCGGAATGAACGGCCCTTCGGGGGAATCGGCAACAGCTACTCCGACTCCCATACCTTTCTTATCATTGTGAGTGGCAGAGAAGTAAAGATAATAACGGCCTTTGTAATATTGTACATGAGGCGCCCAATAGGTCTCGGTTTCGCTGGCCCAGGCTGCTTTTTGGGGTAAAGCATCGCCTATCGGCGTCCAATCAGTCAGATCGAAAGATTTTAATATACGGATATTGCAAAACTTACCATCCAGATTACCATTAGTTGCATACGCATAATAGGTTCCGTCCTGTGCACGAATAATCGCCGGATCAGGAAAATCCTAATTCCATAACGGATTTTTAAAAACCTGGCCGTAATCATTCATATCAGGTAATAAAAGTCAAAATCAGAATCGCGGTCGCAAACCAATGTCCCGTTTTTGAATACAAGCGGGGCCACCTGAATGGAAGAACGGCGAAGCTCGTAAGGGATCACGCCGTTTTCACCGAGGGGAGCCTCCCCATGCGACTTACGCCCCGGATGGGTAAAATAAAATACGTATGCTTTATCACCGGCAACGACGACATCGCCATGGGCACCGCTAGGAGTATCTTCCGCACGCTTACTCGGCTTATCCAGGATAATGCCTTGTTTCTCCCAGGTATCCAGATCCTTTGAACGATAAATACGCATGCCATGCCATTCATCGGTAAGCATCCAGTAATAACCATGGAACTGAAAAACTTTCGGACCTTCATGCGCACCGCCGCCAATCGCCTCTTTGGCTTCCGACCAGTTGAATAAATCAGCACTTTCCGCTATCATCGTATGCGAACCTGTAATTTCATCTTTATACCACATACGCCATTTGCCGTCGGACTTTTTAAACAAGGTGGCATCGATCACCCGGTCAGAAGACAGTTTCGGCGTTCCTTCATATTTCCAATCCCAAAGATTGGAACTGGTAAAATGCACGATATGGGCATGGCCGCCCCAGTGGTTACGTACTCCACGAATATAAGCGACAAACATGTGATAAGTCCCGTTTTCATAGACTACGTCAGGAGCCCAGAAAGTATTGTGTCCGCGTTCGAAATCCAGATCCAGCGTACCTCTATACACCCATGTTTTCCCATTATCCCTTGACTCGGCAACTCCGATACTATTGCCATAGCAATAAGCGACATCAGCCGTTTCCTGATTGGCACGACGTTGCGTATACAGCATCCACCAGCATTTTTCCGCCCGGTTCCAAACCACTACCGGGTCGGCAGCTCCATCCGTTACCGGATCACGAAACAGAGGAGCCGGAGCTTTATGGCTTTCTTCAACAACCACTGGTTGTTTTTTTACTAATTGAGGGAAAAAGAACGTTTTCGGTTGAATGCTAAAAATCGTTTTGCCATCCTGCGCCTTTGAGGTTTGCAAGGAAACGATGGCAGTCTGCCTGGGACCTACAACCGTATTCGAATGATGGGTATGGAAAACGTAACGCATCTCGCCTTTACCGTCCAAAAAGATATCGCCATGTCCGGTACCGTTATGCTTCAAAAGCTGACGGCTGATAATCGGGTTCCCTTCATATTTCTTCCAGGGACCATACGGAGAATCCGATGTGGCATAACCGACAGCATAATCTATATTACGGAAATCGTTCGTTGAATAAAAGAAGTAATAAGTACCGTCCTTTTTAAGAATAGTAGGACCTTCCGAGACCGGCCATTCCGAATGTTGCGTATTTTCCCAACCTTCGGTAGCCGATATACATTCTTTCAAGGTAGACTCTTTGATTGCCGTAAGGTTGTCATTCAGTTCGGCAACAAACAGCCGGTTTCCGTTCGTTAACCGGACATGATATAAATAAATTTTACCATCCTCATCGAAAAACACATACGGATCGATTTGCTTGATATCAGCCGGCAGCTTGGCTATTTTCTTTTGGCGGAAAGGGCCTAAAGGGCTATCGGCAGAAGCTATCGCTATAAATTCGTCAGCCGTATAAGCCATATAATACTTCCCTTTGTAACGAAAAACCTGAGGAGCCCAAAATCCTTTCGAGCCGTACGAGTCGCCTTTCTTCAGTGCATAACCGTTAGAGGCACCTTTCGGCCCCTCCCAATCTTTCATATCTTTCGAGGTATAAACCTAAAATCCGTAATTCGAATTCCCTCCTGTGCCATACAGGTAATAAGTTCCGTTTTCATAAAAGATTGTCGGGTCTGCCAAATAAATATTCTGCCCTGACACAGAAGTAAGACCGAACAAAAAGGACACAAACAGTGCTAGTAATAACTTTTTCATGGTATTGAGAATTATGCAAACCATTTCTTTATACAAAGATAGACGCATAAAGCCAATATATCCCCTAAAAGAAAAACATTTTTTGCCACAAATATGAATAAGAGTCGCCTAAATAGGCTCTGATCTTCTTAAGTGCAATTGTTATTTGCCCCTCGACGGTCTTTTCCGAGATCTGAAGTTCTTTAGCGATCTCTTTGTTTGTCAGGTTCTCTTCGCGGCTTTTCCTAAATATCTCCCTGCATTTTTCGGGTAAGAGGGTGACAGCTTCTTCTATTAAACGGTGCAGTTCCTGTACCTCCAAGTCGGAATTATAATCATTTCCTATTTCCTGCACACCAACATCTTCCAGATACACAGGAATTTTCTTATCGCGGATATAAGTAAAAGCATTATTGCGTGCCGCTTGGAAAAGGTAAGCCTTTAACGTCAGTTTTATTTCAAAGTTTTCCCGGTTTTCCCATAGATAAGTGAATATATTCAGAACCAGCTCCTGCGATTTCTCCCGATTATGAATATAATAGGTAACAAAACGCTCTAACGGATCTACATACTGGTAAAACAGATGCTTAAAAGCAATCTGGTCTCCTTGTTTTATCAGTTTCAGCAGTAAAATATCGTCATTATTACCTGTCATTCTCAAAACTTTTGAATATATTCCACCGGCTTCAAAGATACATAAATCTTTACTGTATTCTTAAT
>JAJPZM010000001.1 GCA_021204335.1 Parabacteroides sp.
GTGTTTATGAATATAATGTCAGTAAAAGATGGAAAGAAATAAAACAATGAAAATCATTCATGTTATAAATTCCATGAGTGTGGCTAACGGTGGTCCTGCGCGTACTACTTTGCTTACACTGCAAGGAACGAGAGCTTTGGGAATGGATGTCGGGGTAGTGACCAACGAACCGGCTCCGGGAGAAGATGCAGTGTCGGATGATCCTGCTATCCGTCATCTTCCCCGCCACTGTTCCGGGAATAAACGTTGGGGATATACAAAAGCGCCTCCTCAGACATTGGCAGGGATCGAAGGAGTGGATATCTATCATATCCAGGGGATATGGTTGCATACGGGATATGTTACTGCCCGCTATGCCCGCAGGCAGGGACGGCCTTACCTGGTCACTTTGCATGGGACTTTGTATCCGGAGGCTTTAGCACATTCTTCCCTGATAAAGAAAACAACTCTATTCCTATACCAGCGCCGGCAATTACAGCAGGCAGCCTGTGTGCATGTCACTTGCCGGGACGAGATGGAGCACTACCGGGCATTAGGATTCACGAATCCGGTAGCCATTGTTCCATGCCCGATGGAGTGCGATGATAAAGCGAAGCCTTTGTATCCGAAAGATGTAAAACGTATTGGCTATCTGGGACGTGTACATCCCCGTAAGCGGATAGAAAAGTTATTTGAAATATGGTCTAGGCTGAACGAGCCGGGCGAACTTTTGGTCATGGGTGATGGCGATCCTGTCTATATGGAATTCCTGAAAAAGGAGATGAAACGGCTGAGCCTGAAAAGGGTACGTTTTGAAGGATTTGTAACCGGTGAAAAAAGAACAGTTTGCTGGCTTCCCTTACCTGTCTGGTTGTGCCAAGCGATTTTGAAAATTTCGGCATAATAACGCCCGAGGCTTTGCTTCAGGAAGTTCCGGTTATTGCAACAACCGGTTCTCCCTGGCAGGATTTGGATACCTTCCGGTGTGGCTGGTGGGTGAATAACAGCGTCGACGCGTTGACCGGTGCGGTGCGTGAAGCTTTGTCGCTGGATGAAGAAGAATTGCAGGCGATGGGAAAACGCGGACGCCGGTTGATATTGGACAGATATTCGGTAGATGTCGTTTCGCGGCAGATGGAGCAGTTGTATGCCTGGGTGGCTGGGAAAGGAGATAAGCCTGAATTTGTATATGACTAAAACAAATATAAAGAGATTATGAACAAGAATGAATTGGCAAAAGAAATAGCCAGCCGTATGTCGACGACGGTAACGGAAACTTTGGACTTTATAGATACGATGAATGAAGTGATAAGTGAGTCGATAACGCGTGACGAGTCTGTTTTGATACAAAATTTTGGACATTATATGCCCTGGCAGCAAGTCGAGCGTATGGGACGTAATCCCCGGAACGGTCGAAGTTGTCCGATACCGGCACGCGTCAGTGTGAAATTCAAACCGGGAAAAGGATTATTAGATAAAATAAACGGGAAATAGTAGCGTATGAAAAAGAACTTGATATTTTTTTACTGGTGTCTTGGTTTGTTTGTTGGTTTCTTGCGGCTCGGTAAAGGATATT
This sequence comes from Parabacteroides sp., assembly GCA_021204335.1. Taxonomy (GTDB): domain Bacteria; phylum Bacteroidota; class Bacteroidia; order Bacteroidales; family Tannerellaceae; genus Parabacteroides. Next base: position 1,556 of record JAJPZM010000001.1, read on the forward strand.
GCCTATTTGCAAGGAAATGAATTATTGAATAAGACGGCAGTGACCGATACGGTAAGTCTGAAGATACAAAAAGACGATTTACTGGATATAAATGTGAGTTGTCCGGACCAGGAATTACTGCGTCCTTTTCTACGATATAGCGGTGATTTTGTTAATGGAAATGCCACTAGCCAGGGGTATTTGGTAGAAGCTGACGGAACGATTAACTTTCCTTTACTCGGGACAATAAAAGTAGCCGGTTTGACCCGCCGGCAATTGATCGATCTGATTCAGGACAGGTTGGAAAAGGAAGGATTTATTAAGAATCCGGTTGTTACGGTTCGTTTTCAGAACTTCCGTATTTCGATACTTGGAGAGGTTACCCATCCGGGCACTTTTAATATCTCTTCCGAACGCATAACGCTGTTTGAAGCACTCAGCTTGGCAGGTGATCTGACCATTCATGGACGTCGCAACCGGGTGGCAGTTGTCAGGGAAACAGACGGTGTGCGTACGATCTTATACCATGACCTGCGTTCGAGGGATATTTTCCAGTCTCCCTATTATTATCTGAAGCAGAATGATATGGTGTATGTAGAACCAAACCGTATAAAAGCAGAGGCCAGTGCACAGAACCAGTTTACGAATGTTGGAACCTGGATATCGCTAATCTCGTTTCTAGCTTCTATGAGTATTTTGATATTTAAATAAAAGAAGATGAAAGAACAAGCTCCTTATACGGGCAAATTCAGTCTGATGGATGAATTTAATCTCCGTACGATTTTAGATGTGTTGTTGACACAATGGCATTGGTTTGCCTTATCTGTTTTTTGTGTTTGGGAAGTGCGTATATTTATGTAAAGACTGTTCCGGTTATCTATAAACGGGAAGCTATCGTGCAGTTGAAGAGTAAAGTGAAAACGGAAGAGGCTTTCAATGAGAAGCAGATGTTTGACGATACGAACAATAATATAGACGGTGAAATTTTGGTTTTCAAATCGCGTTTATTGATGGGAGAAGTGATTAGGCGATTGAGGCTGGAAATCGGGTATTTGGTGGATGACGGATTGAAAGACAGGGATATGTACACAGATATGCCACTGAAAATCAGTTTCCCGGATTCAACCTTTATCAAACCGGCATTTTTTTTCAATTATCCCTTCATCGAACGATCGTTTCCGGATAAAAGGTTTGGAAGATGATCCGGACGGTGTGATGGAATATACGTTTGGAACACAAGTCGATACACCTATTGGGAGGATGGTTGTCAGCCGTACTTCTTTTATGGATGAAAGCTGGTTGAATGTGCCGGTATTGATCACGTGTTATAACCATGAGTCGCTTATTTCTTTGTTGTTGGGCAGGCTGGAAGTGGAACGTTCGGTTAAAGAGGCTAATTTATTGACATTGACTTATCTAGATACAGAGCCTGAGCGAGCTGACGATATTCTGAATATGTTGGTACGCGTGTATGTAGACGAGTCGATGAGGGATAAAAATCAGATTATCCAAAGCACGGCGTTATTTATCGATGAGCGCTTGAAGCTGATCAATGAAGAACTGGGAAATGTGGAGAGTAACATTGAAGATTACCGGAAACAAAATCAATCGGCAGATTTTGGCCTTGAAGCTAGAATATCTCTGGAAAACCGGAGCCGGTATGACCAAGAGATTGCAAATTTTAATAATCAGATAGAACTGATCCAACTGGTTCAACAGTACTTGCATGATCCGTTGAAAAATGAATCTGTTTTACCGGCAAATACGGGGATATTAAGCAGAGGTATGGAAGAATTAATAGGCCGATATAACGCAGCATTGTTGTCACGGGAAAAAACTTTGGAAAATGCAGGCGATAAAAACCCTTCAGTGAAGTTGTTGGCAAGTGAAATCGCTTCTTTGCGCCAAGCTATCAGCCAAAGTTTGAGGAATGCAAAAGATGAATTGAATATGAAGTTGGAATATGCCAAGCAGATGCAGTATCTGGCAGCTGGCAAGATCAGCAATATACCGACCCAACAGCGGTATGTGCTTTCGGTAGAGCGTCAGCAGAAAATAAAGGAAGAGTTATTCCTTTATTTATTGAACAAGCGGGAAGAAAATGCCTTGACATCGACTACATCAGAAAGTAATCTGCATATAGTCGATCCGGCGTATGGGGTAGGGATAGCCGGTGCTAACTCGCTGGTGATTTTATTGGGGGCATTGCTCGCTGGTTTGTTTATACCGGGATTGTTTTTCTATCTGCAACCGATGCTAGATGTAACTGTCAGGGGACGGAAAGATATTGAAGAAGGCCTGAGCATCCCTTTTTTAGGAGAGGTACCGCATAACCGGAAGAAAGAAGATCTGGTGATCGGAAGGCAGAAAAGGGATGGGATGTCGGAAGCGTTCCGTATTGTGCGTACCAATATGGATTTCATGCTAAAAAAGCAGCATAAATCACAGGTACTGATGTTGACGTCCTCCAACCCGGGTTCCGGGAAATCGTTTGTTTCATTAAATTGGCTGCCTCTTTGGCTTTGGCAGGGAAACGGGCAATTTTGCTGGAGATGGATATCCGAAAAGGATCGAAGAAAGATAAAGACGGGATAGTATTATCTGGGTTGACCCATTATCTGTCGGGTAAGATAACCGACCTGGCACAATTGATACATCCCTATCCCGGCTTCGAAGAACTGGATATCATTACTTCCGGTCCTATTCCGCCCAATCCAGCAGAGTTGCTGTTGGGGCAGGCTTTGGATGATTTGATAGGGCAATTGAGGGAGCGGTATGACTATATTGTTATCGATACGGTTCCATACGGAATGGTGGCTGATGCTCCGATTATCAGCCGGGTAGTCGATTTGTGTATTTATGTCATACGTGAAGGATTAATGGATCGCCGGCGATTGCCGGATATAGAAAACCTGTATACGGAAGGGAAGTTGCCGCATCTATCCATTTTACTAAATGATGCCCGCTATAAACATGCCGGTTATGGGTATGGTTACGGGTATTACGGTTATGGGTATGGTAAAAATTATTATGGATACTCCAATTCTTAAATAAACAATCTGTATTTAGTAATAAAAATCAATTAATCATGAAACTTTTAGTAACAGGTTCCTCGGGCCTTATCGGCTCGGAGGTGTGTATGCATTTCTCTGAACTTGAATGGGAAATACATGGTATCGACAACGACCAGCGTGCCGTTTTCTTTGGTCCCCAGGGTGATACGCGTTGGAATTAGCAACGTTTGCAACGTTTGATCCCCGGTTTTGTGCACCATGAAATGGATATGCGCGACCGGGAAGGTATTATCCGTTTGGTGTCTGAGGTTAAACCGGATGCAATTGTTCATACAGCAGCTCAGCCAAGCCATGACCGGGCTGCTTCTATTCCGTTCGACGACTTCGACACGAATGCAGTAGGAACATTGAATATGTTGGAAGCCACCCGCCGTTATCGGTTGGATATCCCCTTTGTTTACATGTCGACCAACAAAGTGTATGGGGATGCTCCGAACGAAATTCCTATGAAGGAATTGGAAACCCGTTGGGAATATGCGGATGAAACCTATCTGAACGGAATCCCGGAAACATTCCGTATCGACCAGAGTAAACATTCCATCTTTGGTGCTTCCAAAGTAGCGGGAGATGTGATGGTACAGGAGTATGGTCGTTATTTCGGCATGCCGAGTTGTGTGCTGCGTGGCGGTTGCCTGACAGGGCCTAACCATACGGGTGTGGAGCTTCATGGCTTTTTGAGTTATCTGATCAAATGTAACCTGGAAGGAAAGATGTATCATGTGTTTGGTTACAAAGGCAAGCAGGTACGTGATAATATTCACTCGTATGATGTAGCCCGTTTTATGGAAGAGTTTATCAAGGCTCCCCGTGTGGCTGAAGTGTATAATATCGGCGGTGGAAAGAATAATACCTGTTCTATCTGGGAAGCTTTTGAGATGATCGAAAAGCTGTCTGGCAAGAAAATGCTTTATGACTATACAGATGAAAATCGTATCGGCGATCATATTTGCTATTACAGCGATCTAAGCAAGATGCGGGCACATTATCCTGCCTGGGATATAACGCGTTCGTTGGAACAGATATTTCGTGAAGTTTACGAAGGATGGCAAGCTCGGGAAGCTTAACTGGTGAGGTAAAGTCAAGGGTGGTGATCCTGAATAAGTTCGGGGCCCGCCACCCTTCGATAACAGGTCGTTCCTCGCGTGACATGGCTGATTATTTAACGGCTCATGGATTTGAAGTAATCGTCCTATCGATCCATGCTCCTTATAAAGGACAGGTAGGCGACCGGGAAGAACAGCTTCCATATCAAACCATCGAACTGTCCTGCTGGTACAATGGAAACAATAAACTGCTTCGTCTGATAGGAAATCTGGCGGATGGTTTCAGATTGGTCTTTTCTTCTCTGTTTCTGCCTCGTCATCAAGCGAAAATAGTAATGACCGACCCTTCCTTAATAAACGCCTGGGCTCTTCTTTTCCGCCCTTTTTGTCGGAGCAAACTGGTATTCTGGACGATGGATTTATATCCGAATGCATTTGCAGCAGCGGGTTTGGTATCAAAGAAGAATTTGTTGTATCGTGCATTATCTTCATTTGTTTACGGAAGAACACCAGACTATCTGATTACTTTGGGAGAACAGCAATACCGGTATTTGTGCCGTAGTTATAAAACAGAGTCTATACCTCATATTATTCTACCTTGCGGTATTTATGTGAATACCCCTTCCGCGATGCCATCCTGGCGTTTGACTCATCCCGGTAAGATTATTTTTTGTTATGCGGGAAATATTGGAGAGGCGCATAGTGCCTCTTTTCTTGTGGAACTGGTCAACCGGTTGGATCCGGTAAAACATGCGATTGTGCTTAGCTTGTATGGTACAAAAGCCGCGTGGGTATGGAATCATGTAAATAATGACGATGCGGTAGTTCGTGTCGGTTGCGTTTCCCGTAGCGAACTTCAATATGTCGATATCAATGTAGCTTCGTTGCTACCGGCATGGAATCATGTATGTGTTCCGTCAAAACTGGTCAGTGCCATTTGTGCGGGAACTCCGGTTTTGTATAATGCGAATGAAGAGTCGGAGGGAGCTTGTATGTTCCCGGATGCAGTCTGGTTACTGCCTGACTCTGGAAATCTACCGGCAGCAGTATCTGCTTTTTTGGATGGGCTTTCAGAAGAAGAAATAGCATTGAAAAGGAAAGCTGCAGAAATCTATTC
>JAJPZM010000077.1 GCA_021204335.1 Parabacteroides sp.
TTCCGTATCGGATATTGTAATGTCGTGTATATACAGGTTTTCCAATAAAGTATTTTGATACCAAGTGGTTGGATCATCCTTTACCGGATCTGTTTTGGCTGTAATGCCGATACCGCCGTTTCTTATAATTATATTTTTTACTTCTATATTGTCTGTAAAAGGCCTGAGATTTATTCCGAAATAAGAAGCGCGTGCCTTTGGAACGACCGAGCCGTCGATCAGGAAATTTGAAGATTCCTTCTCTCCGCCAAGTATGATGTGCCGGCATTCCAATAATTGCAGCGCACTTGAATAGGCGCCTCCCGACCAATCCGGGTCTCCTACAATCAATTTTTCTTCCGGGTAATTTGTTATATGGATAGGTTGTTCGGCAGTCCCTTTTAGTCCGGTAATGCGTACACTCAGAAAATTCCCCCCCCCGCAGGTAAATAATATCCCCCGGAAGAATTTCCCCGGACTCCTTGGAATTCATATCCAGCCGCCCTCTTGAATCGGGAGTCAGTATATGTATTTTATCTTTGTCAGGGAAAGATGGAGCTTCATCGGGATTGTTTAAGCCTTTTGAACATGAGCATAGACAGAAAATCAGGAAGAGGATGATTGTCGTTCTTTTCATTGTTTGAAATTAAATGTAACTTTGCTCATTGATTGTATTTTTTTATCCGGCGTAAAGCTAAATAAAAAAGTAAGATATGAGCAAGAACAGGAAAGAAGAATATAGGGAAGAAAATTCAACCTATCTGGCGGAAATGGCTTTGCAGGAAGGTGTAAAGCAATTATCCGGTGGTGTATTATATAAGGTAATAGAGTCGGGGAGTGGAACGGTTACTCCTTCTGCCGGCAGTGTCGTTTCCGTCCATTACCGGGGAACATTGATTAACGGGCGTGAGTTTGATAATTCTTATAAACGGAATTGCCCGGAGGCTTTCCGTCTGAACCAGGTGATAGAGGGCTGGCAAATCGCCTTGCAACAGATGCATGTAGGTGACAAATGGATTATTTATATCCCTGCCGCCCTGGGTTATGGAAATCGTGCTTCCGGCCCGATACCGGGAGGCTCGATCTTAATCTTCGAGGTGGAGTTGCTGGGGATTGCCTGATAAGTTTCAGGATGGTTTACGGTACCTTTGCACATTCTGGGTAAGATGGAATAACGAAAGTTACAAAGATCGAAATCAAATAGTTTAAAGATATCGCGCTATTACATGATTATTACTGATGTATCGTACAAGATAGATCATTTCCCCTTTCTCTTGATATTTGGTGAAAAACGCATACCATTGGGTTGTTTTACTTTTTCTAAACATCGCATAGTACATGTTTTTCCCATATCTGCCGAAGTAGGGAGGTGCGATTTTGCTTGTTCTCATGGGGAGAGTATCTTCTATATCCCAGATTAATTCACGAACATATTGAACGGCAGATTCTTCAAAGCCGAAATATTCCTTTTCAAAGAGAATATCTTCCAATTCCTGAAAATACTGCCGAACTTCAGGTAAAAATAGTACTTTCATGCGTTGTGGCGTTTTCTAAATGCTTCTCTTATGTCTGCTTCAACACCTACTAACAATTCTTCTGCACTGATAGCCCGTCTTAGATCCTCGTCCGACTCTAAATATTCTTCTTTTGTGAGGACAAAGGTTTCGTTTCTTCCCCTTTGAATGACGATTTTTTCATCGGCTGCCAAATCTAAATACTTTTTCATATTGTTTCTTAATTCTGATGTATTTATTACCCTCATGATGATTCTTTATTTTGTTGTTGTATATCAAAAGTATAATTGTTTTTTTATAAATGCAAATATACGTCTTTATATTTGCATTTGAATACTTCTGTAGGATACAAAAAGAGACTGTCGTCTGGCAGTCTCTTTCCATAGGATAAATATTGTCCTTATTTCTCTTTCTCAATCTGTTCCTGCACAATCGCGTCCACAACGGCAACCGTCGTCAGGTTGAGGATATCGCGGGTTGAACTTTCTACATCGGTGAAGTGGATAGGCTTGTTCAATCCCATCTGGATCGGGCCGATGGTTTCTACAACACCCATTTCAAGCAGCAATTTGTAAGCACTGTTGGCTGAGCTCAAGTTCGGGAAAACCAGTGTGTTTACGTCTTTGCCTTTCAGTTTGTTGAACGGATACATCTCGTCGCGCAGCTTCTTGTCCAAAGCGAAGTTTACCTGCATCTCGCCGTCTACTACAATTTCAGGATGGTTCTTGTGCAGATATTCGATGGCACCATGTACTTTCAGCGGGCTTCCCTGCTTGTCGGAACCGAAGTTTGAGTAAGACAGCATGGAGATGACCGGATCGTGGGCGAAGAACTTTACGGCATCATGCGTCAGGCGGGCGATATCGATCAGCACTTCGGTAGACGGGTGGCGGTTGATCAACGTATCTGCCATAAAGAAGGTGCCTTTCTTGCAGGTTACGATATTCATTGCTCCAAAGTGGTTATATGTCGGGCGGATACCAATGATTTCCTCTGCCAGCTTGGTTACTTCCGAGTAGCGGCTGTAAACACCGGTTACGAATGCATCGGCATCGCCGGCGGCAACCATCATCATACCGAATGCGTTGCGGCCTACCATCTTTTCGCGTGCCTCGGAGAAGGTGACACCTTCGCGTGCCCGCTTTTCAGACAGGATGCGGGCATAACGGTCGCGGCGTTCTTCTTCGCGGTCGTGGCGCAGGTTGATAATCTCGATGCCTTCCAGGCTCAGGTTTTCTTCGGCGGCCGTCTTTGCCAGACGTTCTTCGTTGCCTAGCAGGATCGGGTAGCAGATACCTTCGGCTTTCGCTTCTACGGCAGCTTTCAGCATATTGACGTGGTTGGCTTCGGCAAATACCACACGTTTCGGATTGGCTTTTGCCATATCGGTGAACGAACGGAGCAGCTTGTTGTCGTAGCCCATCATTTCACGCAGATGGTTGGCATAGCCTTCCCAGTCGGTGATCGTTTTGCGGGAAACACCTGACGCAATGGCTGCTTTAGCTACCGCAACCGATACACGAGTCAGCAAACGCGGGTCGAGCGCTTTCGGCAGGATATAATCGCGTCCGAAAGTAGTCCGTTTCAGCTTGTAAGCGGCGTTTACCACATCGGGCACCGGCTCTTTGGCCAGTTCGGCAATGGCGTGAACGGCTGCCAGCTTCATCTCTTCGTTGATCGCTTTGGCATGCGTATCCAATGCGCCGCGGAAGATATAAGGAAATCCCAATACATTATTAATCTGGTTCGGATAATCCGAGCGTCCGGTGGCAAAGATGATATCTTTGCGGGAAGCCATTGCATTGGCATACGAGATTTCCGGGTTCGAGTTGGCCAGGGCAAATACGATTGGGTTCTCGTTCATCGTGCGAACCATATCCTGTGTCAGCACATCGGCTACCGACAATCCTAGGAATACATCGGCTCCGACAACTGCTTCCTGCAATGCCTTTATATCCTTATCTGTTGCAAACTCCTTCTTCGATTCGTTCAGGTCTGTGCGATGCGTAGAGATAACGCCTTTACTGTCGCACATGATGATGTTCTCTTTGCGGGCACCCAGCATCACGTACAATTTGGTACAGGAGATGGAAGCGGCACCGGCACCGTTGACAACGATCTTCACATCTTCAATCTTCTTTCCTGTAATCTCCAGCGCGTTGATCAGACCGGCTCCGGAGATGATAGCCGTTCCATGCTGGTCGTCGTGCATCACCGGGATATCCAGTTCCGCTTTCAGGCGTTGTTCTATCTCGAAACATTCGGGCGCCTTGACATCTTCGAGGTTGATGCCGCCGAACGTCGGGGCAATCGCTTTCACCGTTTCGATAAACTTGTCCGGGTCTTTCTGGTCGACTTCGATGTCGAACACATCGATGCCGGCGAATATCTTAAACAGCAGGCCTTTGCCTTCCATCACCGGTTTGCCGGCAAGCGCTCCGATATTGCCGAGGCCTAAAACGGCTGTACCGTTGGAGATAACAGCTACCAGATTACCTTTTGAAGTATATTTGTAAGCATCGAGCGGATTCTTTTCTATTTCCAGACAAGGCTCTGCTACTCCGGGCGAGTAGGCCAGCGATAAATCCGTTTGCGTACTATAAGGTTTAGTCGGTATTACTTCAATCTTTCCGGGTTTGCCTTCGGAGTGATACCGAAGTGCTTCCTCTTTTGTTACTTTAGCCATAGACTTATATATTTGTAGATTTTGTATGTGTTTTGAAATCGCCTACAAAAGTAACAAATTATTAGATATATGATACCGATTGCTTACAATTAGTTGGCATCAAATTCATATTTCGCATGAAATAACCAGTCTTATTCAAAAGCATTGACCAGTAGATCCAGTATGGCGCTGATATACCTTTCGGGGACGGAAGACAGCGGCAACCGTTCGTTGACCGGCAATTGCGTGTATTTCAAATCTGTTCCTTCCTCAAACGGAGAGAAGTATAGTTCTTGTATGGTACAAATGTCTTCTGTTTGTTTGAATACCAGTTGTACTAAGGCGTTAACGGCTCTGTCTACCATATAGAGAACCCCTTCTTCGAGCCGCATGACCAGATCTTTCGATTCGAACTCGAGCATATTATAAGGATTGAACATTCTTCCTGCGTAACGGATAATCGCATCCTCCTGCTTGTCTTTTTCTTCCAGGTGATAAACCGGGGCGGAAAGTTGGGGCAGGAGCGGTTCGATGTCGTTCTTTTCCAAGTATTCTTTCCATTTGTCGAGTATATCGGTAGCCAGTTCCATCGGATGCACCAGTTTGATGGCAGCGTCTTTCGGCGGGATCAATTCTTTTCCGCTGAGCGTAATGAGCTTGCCGTCTTCCGAATGACGGAAAGAAACCAGTAAACGGTCGTCGTTGTAGATGCCCCATATCAGCCCGATTGTTAGGAAGCGCATAACGGGATTGTCGGTGATGGCGGCCTGCCATTCTTGTGCCGTCCACGTCCGTCCGTTCTTCAATGCTTTTTCCAGCCGCTTCTTCTGTACCTTTCTTTGTCGGTTGACGAACTTGGGCATATCCGCCTGTTCTCTCCGCAACTTGTCTATGTAGTCTTTCTCGCGATACTCGCTTTTCAGCGGGGCGGGAAGCGAACGGCTTGTCTTTTGCCGGCTGGAGTCGAATGCGGAGATGGAAAAGTCGGGCAACAACGTAATCCGCATGGAACGTTGCCCGTAATCGATCTCCTTTTCTCCCGAGTGGTTGAATCCGAAGGTGGGGATGATACGGTCTGCCAGCTCGTCCGGCGTAATGCCTTTACCGGCGGCAACCTGTCCGAAGGTTTTCAGTGCTTCACGTCTGAACTGGTTGTCGGGCATTAGTTCAATCCATTCGTCGAGTGTCCGTAATGCTTCCGGGGTGGCTCTTACTCCGAGCAGGCCTAACGTAAAGCCGGCAAGGGCTTTGCGGCTGCTTTTCACCCATTCTCTTATCAGGGAGCGTATTTGTTCGAGTTGTGCATCGTTCCCGTAAAGGCAATAGGGAAGCAGGATATTTCTCTTTTTCGCCTCGGCGCCATCGTCGAGCCATACCTGAAACAGTTGTTCGAGGGCGGCCAGCCATTTCTCCTGGTCGAAATAAGTAACCATCGTGTCGCAGGCAACCAGGCGGATCGGGCGGAGAACCGTCATATATTCGCCCAATATATATCGTATCACATGGCGGGGGATGAAATCGTCTTCGCCACCATTCGCCCAGGGAATGCGTGTATAGGGCTTTGGGGGCAACCAAAGGATTTGCTGCGTACAATATAACTCGATGTGCTTGGCGCAGTAATCGATAATGGCTTGATGGTCTTTGAACTTGATTTTGGTTTTCGACAGGCGCATGTTGTCCCAGTATTTGAATAGCTGCTTGATCCAGTTCCAGGTTTCTTCTTCCAGTTCGGGATAGAGTTGTTCCAGCAATTGCCGCGTTCTCTTTTCTTTATCCCGGATAATCTTTTCGATGGTTCTGCGGATCATTTTGGAGTTTTCCCGGAGTAAGTCCAGCAGGGGTTCGTATTCTTTCAACTTGCATTCCGTATAAAGAATATGTATCCATGCCAGTCTTTTTTTCTGGGGCATATCGTTTTTCAGGAAGGCGAATGCTTCCTTTTTGTAGCTGCGTATCGTCTTCTCCATCGGATATTTCTCTATCAGTTCCGCTATCTCCAGATCGGAAGAAATATATACTTCGCAGTAATAATCGAACAATGTGCTTAAATCGGGAAGTTTACTCATCTGACTTTTTTTCTTCTATAACAATAACAGGCACTGTTAGTTGTAAGTGTGTCGTAACACAAATGTAGGACAAAAGTATAAAAATATTTTGTAAATTTGCCGCACAAACAGTATTGGGTGTGAGACAAACGATGATTAAATATTTGAAATGGATGCTACCGGTGATCTTCATCGCGTATTATGGCAGCATTACATTCTTTATGCACGTCCACATCGAACACGGCACGACGATTGTCCACTCTCACCCCCTTCAGTGCAAAGGCGGGCGGTGCTTGCCACCATCATGCTTCGCTATCGGAGATACAGTTATTTCATGCGCTGACTACTATCCATGTCGGAGATGGGGCGGTTCATGCCTTGCATCTTCATTTCCTGTCGCAACAAATTGCTGAAATAGTAGAGTTTCCGGTCTATTCCGGCTATGCCGCTCCCTGCAAAGGGCAGCTTTATCTTCGTGCCCCTCCTGTTATCTGATAAAAACATAGGTTATTTTTTAATTGTAAGTATGCTTG
>JAJPZM010000088.1 GCA_021204335.1 Parabacteroides sp.
CTGTAAATACAGTTCAAACTACCATAGTTCAGAAAATCCAAGGTGTTAAATAATATATACAAGAAATACTTCCTAGCTGACAATCGGTTATTTATGAATCACAAAACACCTGAGTACTTTTAGGACTACGTAAACGGCAAAACACTATTTTACTCAGACGTTAAATTACAAGACTTATACATTATATATCATTTTAAACAAAGAAGTGCTTATTCGCCAAAATAACACTTCAGTAATCTAAAAACTATCAATTATGTTGAAAAACTTAAAGCCAGTCAGCTTAATTCTGATCGCAGGAACACTATGTTTCTCAGGAAACGTGTATGCAGATCTGATGCCAAGTATGCCAAGTTCCGGGATTTCCCAGCAAAACGGGAAACTTACCGGGGTAGTAGAGGATGATTTCGGACCCGTTGCCGGAGCCTCTATCGTTGTAAAAGGAACCACCAATGGAACAATTACCGACATGGAAGGTAATTTTACTCTGGAAGATGTGCAAAACGGGGCAACCATCCAAATTTCATTTATCGGGTATGCCACACAGGAAATCCGGTATACCGGCCAATCCTCTCTTCGTGTGCAGTTGAAGGAAGATTCACAGGCGCTTGGCGAAGTGGTTGTTACCGCTTTGGGTATGAAACGCGAAACGAAAGCCCTGGGGTATTCCGTTACCGAATTAAAAGGTGAGGAACTGCTGAACAATTCAATCAATCCCGTTTCTGCTTTACAAGGGAAAGTGGCAGGTGTTGAAATTGCAGGTTCTGATGGTGGTATGTTCGCTGCTACAAAAATCCAGATACGTGGAGCTTCCACGCTGGGTAAAAACAACCAGCCTATTTATGTAGTGGATGGTGTTATCCTGGATAATACCATTACTGATGGTGATGCAGACTGGACTGCTCACAACTACGACTATGGTAACGAACTGAAAAACCTGAACCCGGATGATTTCGAAACCGTATCCGTACTGAAAGGTGCGGCCGCTACTGCCCTTTATGGTTCACGCGGTTTGAATGGTGCTGTCGTTATCACAACAAAATCGGGTAAGGGCAAACAAGGTATCGGTGTGAATGTTTCGCAGACTTTCGGTATCGACCACATGTTTAAACAACCTCAGTTGCAAAACAAATACGGTCGTGGAAATTACACTGGTAATATCGACTATGGAGAAACCGATGCAAACGGGAATTACTATCTGTACGACAATATCGACCAGTTCTATCTCAACTCGGCAGGGAAGCCCACTCTTCTCGGAGGAACAGGGCGTCATTGGGGACCGGCATTCGACGGACGTGACATTGAGAACTATGATTATTCAACAATCTCATACAGTCCGGTAGAAAATAACTTTAAGGATGCATATAATTTAGGCTTCAACAGCAATACAAATGTATCTGTTAGCGGTAGCAGTGAAAAAAACGTCTTTCTACACTTCGCTGTCCTACAAGTATGCCAGCGGTACGTTGCCAAACAACAGCTTTGACCGTACTTCGTTCTTAGCGAAAGCATCCCACAAGATAACCGATAAGGTGGAAGTGGAAGCTTCTATCTCTTTTGCCAATTCGAATCCTAAAAATGCTCAACCCAATATCGGAGAGTTTTTTGCAGACGGTACCTGGGGACGTACTTATGATACCCAGTATTTCCGCAAACGCTATAAAGGTTCTCATGGAGGGTTAGCCAGTGCCAATTATGGAGACGAATATGGAAATAACCCGGGACGAGACATCTGGTGGAATATCTATGAAAACGATTATTCACAAAAAGAAACTTCAGTTCGCCCGACATTGGTTTTAAATATGGAATTAACCGACTGGATGAAATTCCGCGCCGAAGGTAACTATAACTATTACTACAGACGCTATGAAAGCAAACAGCCCGGCTCCGGTTATGCTAATACCAATAGCGGATACTACGGAATGGGATTATATTCAAAAGAACAGACCAACCTGAATGCTGCATTCACATTTAACAAGAATATAGGCGACTGGACATTCGGCGGTTTTGTCCGCGGTGAATATTTCAATAATATGCAACAGACGATGGCCGAAAACACAAACGGCGGTTTAGTTGTTCCCAACCAGTATTTTATAGAAAACTCTATTAACACACCTTCTTACAGCGGTAAAATAGAGGGAGAAAAACGGATGTTATCATTATCATTCCAGGCAAGTGCAAGCTGGAAAGACCAGGTATTCCTGGATGTAACCGGACGTAACGACTGGTCTTCCGCCTTGGTTTATTCAGATACTCATGGTAACTATTCTTATTTCTATCCGTCTGTTTCCGGATCCTGGTTGATCCACGAAACACTTCGCGAACAGCTTCCCGAATGGATTTCGTTTGCTAAAGTACGCGGTTCGTGGGCACAAGTAGGTAATGATACGGAGGCATATTCGATTAACTCGGCTTATTCATTATTGACTGCCCAATTGCAAGGTGGAACGAATGTGTATGCATTGAGTGCTCCGACTACCGCCTATTCAACAGATTTGAAACCCGAACGTAAGAACGCGTGGGAAATTGGTTTGGATTGGCGATTCCTTACAAACAGAGTCGGTATCGATTTTACTTATTATAAGGAAAACACGAAGAACCAGATCATGTCTATCAGCGTGCCGCAGATATCCGGTATCGAAAACCAATACATCAATGCCGGAAATATCCAGAACAAAGGTATTGAAATAGCATTGAATACCACCCCGGTCAAAACAAAAGACTGGCAATGGGATTTGAATTTCACTTACACCAAGAACAACAACAAAATCATAGAATTACATCCTAACGTGGCCGATTATATCACTTTGAGCGGTGAAGTATCTTATGGTAACTACCGTGTCGGCTCAGTAGCGAAAGTAGGCAAATCTTACGGGGTTCTGATGAGTGACTCTAAAGCTAAAATAGATGAAAAGACGGGATTGCCGATATTAAATGCAACATCTTATTACGGTGGCGACAGAGGTATGCATGCCATGTATTACCAGCGTAGTGGTGAAGCAGAAGTAATCGGTTCAATGGTGCCCGACTTCTTGGGTTCTGTTAGTACTTCACTTACTTATAAGAACTGGAGCCTGCGTGCTTTATTCGATATGCGTTTTGGCGGTTATGTCGCTTCTTATGCAAACCGCTATGGTTTGGCGTATGGCTTTACGGAAAGTTCTTTGAAATGGCGTGATTCGGAAAACGGTGGTATGACTTATACTTCGATCTGGGACGGTCAGACCTATCATGACGGTTTGATTCCTGTCGGACTGATCGAAGGAGGTACTTCTCTGCCTCTGCCCGACGGAACTTTTTACACTGTATCTGAAGGTGGAGAAACTTATCAGGATCTGTGCAACAAAGGACTTGTCGATCCACAGCATGGCTCTGCATGGAATTACTGGAACAATGCATGGGGAACAGGCGTAGTTAATGACGACTGGGTTAAGAAATTGAATTATATCGCTGTTCGTGAAATTACGGTATCTTATAGAATGCCTAACAGGATTGCGCATAAACTGGGAGCCCAGCACCTGAACTTATCAGTATCGGGTCGTAATTTAGGTTATTTGCTGAATACAATGCCGAATAAGATTAACCCGGAATCTGTCCGTGGTACGTCTGCTTCTGAATTCCGTATCCGTTCTTTCAACGGTCTGACTGCTAATTACACATTTATTAATGTAGGATTCTAAATCGAAACAGAAATTTTTAATTAATTAAGACATGAACAAATATCATAATATGTTAATGAGCTTCGGATTGGGTGTAGCTTTATTATGCACTACCGGATGCCGTGACGACTTCGCAGAGATCAACTCTAGTCCTTCGCAAGTTACGAAGGCCGAACCGTCCTATTTATTTGCAAAAGCAGTTATGGATTTCGATCCTTATGACTATACCCTCTGGTTTATGATGCACCGATGCTGACAGCATGGGCACAATTGGCTGTACCGACAGGAAGTTTTATCGAGAGTTCTGCATTGACAACAGTCACAGGAGGCGTAAATTATGTAAAGACATTAAAGCTGGCACATGAAATCAGCTATCTGCGCTCGAACATGAGCGAGGGGGAAACTGCCAAACATGCTGCTACCGCTGCTTGTGTAGATGTTATTACCGCTTATCTGGCTGTTGGCAGTAGCGATATTAATGGTGATATTCAATTTACAGAAGCTGGTAATGCCCTGCATGGCGGCACACTGACTCCTGCCTACGACAGAATTGCCGATCTCTATAATTTATGGTTGAATCAATTGAATGCTGCCATAACAACATTTACGACGGCCAGTGACCAGATATTCCTGGGCAATCAGGATATTGTTTACCAGGGAGATTTAAAAAAATGGGCTAAACTGGCAAATTTCATGAAATTAAGAATTGCAGCCCGTTTGATTTCTTAGGACAGAGCCAAAGCATTGGCTATCGCATCGGAAGTGGCAAACGCCTCTTGTGGCTATATCGATGCTTTGGATGAAGCCATGCTGTTTAATAAGAGCCTTGTAAACTCCAGTAGCGAAGATTATATTTATCATTGGAGCAACGGGTTCATGGATGGGACGGCATCGAGCCAGCGCGTGGTGAATTTCATGCTTAAAAACAAAGACCCGCGTGTTCGTTTCTGTTACCGGAAAAACGACTGGAACTCTAAAATTGTTCAGGAGTTTTACGATCAGGGCAAAGCAATTCCCTCTTATGTAGAAGAAAATGTCGAGTATACCATTACCAACGGAAAGAAAACATTCGTAAGATGGAAAGGAATGGGTGAACCTTGGGTTCGTTATTATGGCCTTCCGGTTGAATTCAATGCAAAAAACAATTCAGCTGCTTATGGCGACTGGTTTGATTATAGTAACCATTTCAAGATTACCGACGAAAACGGTCAAAGTGAAAAAACGTATCGCCCATATTCTTTATACCAGCAGCAGATGGTAATCGGACGTTACTATACTTTCACCCTGCCGACAGTTCCCGGTGGCCCGGTAATCACAAGAACCGATAACCGTCCTTGGTATGGAATGTATCTGGGAGGAAGTGAAGTAAACCTGTATTTAGCTGAATTTAAGTTATTAGGTGCCAATTTACCGAATACGGCAGAAGCATATTTCACACAAGGTATCAAATTATCCGTTCAGGAATATAACAAAGCTGCCGGATTAAATCAGATTCCTTATTACGGAACTACTTACGATTATGATCCGAATGAAGTTTCCATCGAGTTGAAAGATGGTGAAATCGAAGCTATGTTGGCATCCGACGATTACAAACTAATCGGTTCTACCAGCGAACAACTGGAGAAAGTTTATTTACAACAGATGATAAATTTCACCCTGTATCCTTACGACCAGTTTGTAACAGCCCGTCGTTCAGGTTTGCCTAAATTTAACTCGCAGTTTATCAGCCGGGAAGATTACAGCGCTATTCCTGTAACAAATTTCCCGCGTCGATTCCAGACAGGCGTTCCTAACGAAACGAGTCAGTTGTACCAGATCCAAAGAGATGCATACGCAGCACAAGGTTACACTATTACTGCTGCCGGAGACGGTAATACAACTATTTTGAACTCGGAACGTACATGGCAAGACCAAGGAGCTCCGCAATGGGGTGAAGGTCCGAAGCAATAATTTATTTTATTAATAACCTTAAAAGAGTAGTTGTTTAGTAAGCAGCTACTCTTTCTCACATTCGACTACAATGAAAACATACTTGTTAATCACCATCCTGTGTGGTATTGCAACTATTGGCAGTGCGAATGCACAAAAGAAACGTCAGATGCTTTTCGAAAATTACTCGAAAGGTATTGTATTAATGAAGAACAACTCCAAGACTCCCGCCGAGCTTAATTACGATGCCAGCAATCAGAAGATGATGTTCAAAAACGGCTCGGAAGAAATGCTGCTTACCAACGTAGCCCAAATCGATACGGTATATATCGGAAACTCTAAATTCATCCCGGCCAGATCCGGTTATTATGAGATAATACAGATTCCGAACGGCCTTATCGGCATCAATTGGCTATTGAAAATACTTCCCAGGGATATAAAAATGCTTTCGGCGTAACTCAACAGGCCAAAGTGGAAACACTGAATACCAATCAATTGAATTATGGCGTTTACGAGAATCAATACACCGAAGTACATAAACTGGCAAACCAGAATGAGTATTGCATCTTCCGGGATAATGTCCCCCTTAAATTCAAAAATAAGAAATCGCTTTTGAAACTCTTTCCCGGCAAAGAGAACCTTATCGAATCCTATATGAAAGAAAAGAAAACAGACATGAAGAATCCCAAAGACGTTATCACACTTGTCAATTATTGTCTGGGATTATAAAAGGAAGGGGGGGGGAGACTTAAAATGATCTATCCCCTCATTTATCTACTTTTATTCTACCGGAAAAAATAGAATAGCGTTATCATAAAGATGTTGTATAATAGGATTTTCAGCCCAAAAGAATCGCTAAATAGATAAGAAAGAATCCTTAAACATTCGCTCAAAAGCTACCGGGAATGATCGTATCCCCATCGCAGATTATTATCTTATGATAGAAATTCATTAAAAAACAAATTGTAATGCCATTAAAAGCGAATGCGACTATAATTTATCCCTCCATACCACAATCTGATACGATAATATTCATATTATGCGACTTCGCATAGTACTAAAATTATACAACAGTAACACTTCTCTTTCCCTTTCTTTCAGTCCCAGTTGATTAATAAATATTTATATACAAAACACGCAGACA
>JAJPZM010000395.1 GCA_021204335.1 Parabacteroides sp.
CTATTGAATATCTGTAATTATTTCAGTTTACCTTCCAAAATTACAAATCTTAATTCAATTTCCAGCTATAAGGAAAAGATTCTATCAGCAGTTTCTCATTTTTTAGCACCGTATGTCTTATTGAACAGGAATTCAGCAAGGGCGGTATCATCGGTAAACGTCTTAATTTCGTCCGGAGAGATTGCTTCTCCTACATATACATCGACGGTTTTTCCTCTTTTATTAAATGCTTCGGCCGGAATACGCAATGTACGGATTTTCCAACTGATATTTCCCAGCCAATAGAAGAACGGTGAATTCAGGAAATCAAAACAGACCGGATAAACCGGCATATTCGCTTTCCGGATCAGGCGGATCACGCTATGTGTCCAGGGCAGATCGTGAACAGCTTTATCTTTCTTATTACAAAAAGAAATGGCACCGGCAGGGAAGAAACCCATGGGATGCCCTTCTTTCAGACGCTGCAAGGAATAACGAACGCCATTTATATTGGCGGGATTCGGCCCGTTTCCGGTAGAATCGGGCAACACCGATACGAAATTATCCTTCATCGCCCCTATCTTCAGCAATATTTCGTTTACCATCACTTTAAAGTCCGGACGGCGGGCAGCCATAATATCAATCAGGATAATTCCGTCGACCGAGCCGATCGGATGATTTGATATCGTAATAAAAGCGCCTTCCGGCAAATGATCCAGTATTTCCTCATTATGCACCTTGTACTTTATGTCGATCAAAGGATCGCTCAATAAGGCAGTGGTAAACTCAGCCCCCCGTAAATGGCAATTATTGGCATGTACCCTATTTACTTTCTCGACACTCAGCCATTTAATCAGCAATTTTCCCAGGAAGGTTCCAATACGGCTTTTGAAGAACGGGGCAGCTTCCTGCAAATCATTAATGTCTACTACGCTCTTTTTCATAATTTATTATTTATTCTATAAACGAGGCACACATCTTTTCGTGCTTATGCATCGCCAGCAACAACACGATATTCAATACGATTATTTCATATAAGAAATAAATCAAGACCTCACCGATCAATACGACAATGAACATGACGATCGTACGCCCGTTAAATGTCAGTAGATCTATATAACTCATTAGCTTACGACTTTGTTTACGAAAAGCGATCCGCACACTCTCCGGAATATCATCTCCGTATTTGGCATGCAGGCCCTGCAACATTCGCTGTAAAGAAGGAGTCGCTTTTACCTGGAGCAACGTATATCCCCTGTAAAGGAAATAAAAAGCTTTATTGATACCCATCTTCATCTCTTTATGTCGGGCTATGACTTGTTCCAGCGACTGGAACTCTGCGCCTTTGTCTTTACTGATAAAATAGAGATGAAGCGTTTTATAGTAATCGGTAATATTAGCCTGCACCAGATGGGACAGACCGGACAGGACTGCTAAAGCAAAAAACCAGTAAGTCCCGTAATCGTGCGAAAGGCAAAGGGCAAAACCAATATAGATGGAAGCAAACCAGATATCGCCGGCAAATCCGTCGAGTATTCGCCCGATAGCCGATTTGATACCCGTCAGGCGTGCCAACTGCCCGTCTACACAATCCAGGATATTCGCAAAGACTAGTAATAAGATACCGCAAATGTTATAAACCAGATCGTCATGATAAAACATAAAACCGACGGCAGCCCCGACAAAGATCGAGACGACTGTAACCATATTCGGGGTAATCCCCGTGCCACGCAACATACGGGCAATACGAAACCCTATCGGACGATAAAATGCCTGGTCGACAGCGTTTTCTGTTTCTATCGATTTCAGCGATGCTTCGTATTCCTTATCCAAATCACTCATTTATTTATTATTTATACGAATAACCGCCGTCTACAACGACCACTTCGCCATTAAAATAACTATTTTCTATTAACATCTTATACACTTCGGCCAGCTCCTGCGGATCACAGAAACGTCCTAGAGATACCTTATTTTCTATATTCCGGCGTATCTCTGCCGGCTTTGTCTTCTGCCATTCCGTATCTATAAATCCGGGAGCTACCGCATTTACACGCAGTTCGTAAGGAGCCAGAAACTTGACCAGGTTCTTCACCAGCGCATGCACCGCACTTTTCGTCACCCCGTAAGCCAGAGAAACCGAATGGGGCTGGATGCCCATCAAGGAACCGGTAAATACGACACTTCCACCTTTATTAATCAGCGTAACAATTCGCTGCAATAGAAATACCGGAAAATGAACGTTAGCAAAGAATACCCGTTCCCAATCCGTTAGCGAGATATCTTCAAACGAATCGCGACAGGTCAGCCCGGCATTAAAGACCAGCGCATCCGGACGCAAGCCCTTTTTCTGCAAAAACGTGTCTATTGTATCGATGGATTCCTTTTGTGTAATATCAGCCTTCAATATAAGAACCTTGATACCGAACTGCCGTTGTAAATCGCCACAAGCCTGTTCAGCCACATCGGGATCCGAAGCATACGTAAGCACAAGGTTGTAGCCGGCTTTGCCCAGACAGAAAGCCACCGCTCTACCTATACCTTTCGTTCCGCCGGTAATTAAAGCATACTTTTCCATGTGTTCGTTATTCTTCCCCCTTGCCTTTTACGGTTGCCGGTTTGGCATAGCGTTGATATTTCAGATTTTCCTCGTATGAGTCGTGGATGGTTTTCTTCAGGTTGGATGAAGAAACGCCGGTGCCGTATGGGAAATAAAAGACCTGCACACCTAAATCTTTCAGATAATCGTATTTGCCAAACCAATCATCGCCCACTACAAAAGCGTCGATATTCAGCTTCTTTACGATCTCCGTATGATCCAGCGAATGCTGCGGAATAACAATATCGGGGGTTTTCAACGCTTCAATGATCTGAAGGCGTTCATTAAAAGGGATGATAGGCTTCGCCTTGTAAGAAGAGATCAATTCGTCCGTACTTACGCCGACAATCAAAATATCCGCCAGGCTACGGGCATAGTTGATCATCCGAAGATGATTATAATGGAACATATCGAATGTTCCCGAAGTATATACGATCGTTTTATCTTTAAACATAATTCATGTTGCAATTTGAAACCACAAACTTACGTAAACTTTTCTTATCTAAAAAAGTTTGAAGTCAAAAAGTGTAATACAAACCAGATTATTCATTGAAAGGACATCCCGGCCTTACCGCAAAAAGAGCTCTTAGGGCTAAGAAATGGCATTTAAATGGTGAAAAGTCATTTCTTAGACCTAAGAAGTGAACTTTAAACGGTGAAAAGCCATCTTTTAGGCGTAAGAAGTGGCTTTTAAATGGTGAAAACACATTTCCTAGGCCTAAGAAGGCTATTTCAAACGTTGAAATGCCATTTCTTAGACCTAGGAAAGCTTTTACAGAAGATATGCTTCTATTTTATTGAGGACAAATCTCCGTATCTTCTTCTTTCGTGAGATCCAATTTCTCGTTGTCCCCGCCTTTATCGAAATATTGCTTACGAAGCGGGTTGGCCGTTGCTTCGCGATAATTCAGGCGATTCCGGTAAATATCGAGGACTGTGTATAAAGCCTGGCGGAAAGATTCTTCCGAAGCGAGGTTCTGCCCGGCAATGTCGTAAGCTGTGCCATGTGCCGGTGAAGTCCGGATAATGGACAGGCCGGCTGTATAATTGACCCCGTCGTCCATGGCCAGCGTTTTGAACGGTGCCAGTCCCTGGTCGTGATACATGGCCAGGACGCCGTCGAACTTATCATACATCTGCGAACCGAAAAAGCCATCCGCGGCATAAGGGCCGAAGGACATCACGTCCCACTTCTCCGCTTCCTGCATGGCTGGAATGATGATCATTTCTTCTTCTTTCCCCAGCAATCCGTCGTCGCCGGCATGGGGATTCAAGGACAGGACGGCAATACGCGGCTTTACGATTCCGAAATCCTGTTTGAGCGATTGGTTGAAGATACGTAACTTCGACACAATATCCTCTACGGTTATTTTGGAAGGGACTTCTGCCAAAGGAATATGTCCCGTTACCAAGGCTACACGCAGATCGTCTTTCATCAGAATCATCAATGCCTGTCTTCCGAGTCCGCCAAAACGTTCTTCCAGATACTCGGTATGGCCGGGGAAATGGAACTGGTCGTTTTGTATATTGTGTTTGTTGATCGGAGCTGTCAGCAATACATCTACTGCGCCGCGTTTCAGGTCGGCAATGGCTGCTTCGAGCGAAAGGAAAGCCGATTCGCCGGCGATGGCGGTAGACTGGGATAACTCCACCTTCGTTTCATCATCCACGCAGTTGATAATATTCACGCGGTTCACTCCGGCATCTTCTGCCTGGGAGATAATATTCATATTCACAGGGGGGCAAATCCATTGCTTTCCGGTGATAGGCTGCTATCTTCGACGATCCGTATATAATTGGCGTACAAAGTTCTGCAACCCTGGCATCCGAGAATGTTTTCAGAATCACTTCATATCCGATGCCATTTATATCTCCATGGGTAATGCCCACCTTAATCAATTGTTCTTCCATGTATTTGTTTGTTTATTTCTTACTTTCCGGAATATCCATCTTTTCTTCTACCGGCTTGTCGAATTCACCCGGCAGGCGAAGCGTGTACAAAGCGGCTTCTATACGACGGATGAAATTACGTTTATCTGTTTCGGGAGCAAATACAAATCCTTCTGCCACCACTACCCGGTTATTCTTTTCATCCAGGCGGACATGGCTTACGAACGGGCCGCCCATCATATCGCCTACCATTTTCCAAAGTCCACGCATAACACCGCAATATTGCCCGTTTACCGTAATCGGCGTATAGGTCACTTCGGCACGTGTTTCCGTAGCCATGTGGGATTCGGAGAAGGCTCCCGGCAGGTTTTCCTTTAATACGGAGTCGCGTTTGGCGATCAGATACTCCGCCGTAAAGGTATTCGGGTCGGTATAAGGGAATGTATATACGATCAGATCCGTACGTCCTGTATTGGCATTATTGGATGCCCAGAAGAAGTCGGTCGTATCGCGATAATAGGTCATATTGGCCGGAGCATTCAGCATCAGGTCGTGGTTATTCTTTAAATTATCCATCACTACGGTGCTGTAATCTTTCTGCAACTGTCCGATTGCCCGGTTCATCTCCGCTTTTACAAAGAAGTCGACCAATGTTTTAGGATATTCGTGAATATAAGCTTCCAACTCTTCCGCAGACGGAGCATTCAGGTTTACTACCACCTGTCCTTTTGCCCAACGGTCTTTTTCATAAGTAACAGATACCTTCGTATAAATTGAAGGATCGATATTCACGATCAGAATATTGCGTGCGTATGTCAGCAACCCGTCAAATTGCGAAGGATCTACATACGTTATTTTTAAAGCAGGTTCAGACTGAGGAAGACCCGGAACATCAGAAGTCAGTTCTTGCTTAACAGCTTTTCCCGAAGGGCCATCCCAATTTGCTTTTTTCATTACTACTACGACCTCGTAAGCGAGTCCGGTAGCCCGTTTTCCTACCGGTCCCGAACTACATGCTTCCAGCAATACCAGAAACATGAATAAGCTAATCAGTAAAGAAATCTTTTTCATACCCATTCGATTTT
This sequence comes from Parabacteroides sp., assembly GCA_021204335.1. Lineage (GTDB taxonomy): Bacteria > Bacteroidota > Bacteroidia > Bacteroidales > Tannerellaceae > Parabacteroides. The sequence goes on from JAJPZM010000395.1 coordinate 5,554, forward strand.
AATTACAAATATAGTTCTTTTCTCTTAAATGACTTGTCTTCTATTTGTTTTGTTGTTTTTTTGCCGTCGACAGCATGCCGCACGCCGCAAATATATCTTCTCCCCGCGAAGCCCGGATCGTACAGATAACGCCTGCATTATTCAACATATCACGAAAAGTTTCCATCTTCGCTAAATCGGAGCTTTCCAAAGGAACGTTCGGAATAGCATGAAAACGGATCAAATTCACCCTGCAATCCATTTTATTCAATAAACAAATCAGGGCTTTAGCATGTTGCGGACTATCATTTAAATTTTTAAAAACTATATATTCAAAAGAGACGCGGCGCTGATGGGAGAAATCATACTCCTTAATCAAATCGATGATTTCCTGCGCCGGATAAGCCTTCTCCACAGGCATTAACGACAAACGTTCCTCGTGGTAAGACGAATGCAGGCTGACAGCCAGATGGCAATCGCTTTCTTCCAGGAAACGCTTTAATCCTTTAGCCACCCCTATCGTTGAAACCGTTATCCGCTTCGGGCTCCAGGCATATCCGTAAGAGGATGTCAGGATTTCGAGCACTTTAAACAGTTCGTCTACATTATCCAGCGGCTCGCCCATTCCCATAAATACCAGGTTTGTCAACGTATCCGACTCCGGCAAAGACTGTATCTGGTTCAGAATCTGGTTAGCGGTCAGGTTAGCGGTAAATCCCTGCTTGCCGGTCATACAAAACAGGCAGTTCATTTTACAACCCACCTGTGACGAGACGCATAAGGTAGCACGATCGTCGGTCGGAATATAAACAGACTCGACAAAATTACCGGCATCGGCGGCAAATAAATATTTGATCGTCCCGTCCACCGATTTCATACAATCGGCCGGTGGTACGGCTCCGACTTCAAAAGACGCTTCCAGCAAAGAACGCTTGGCTACGGCGATATTGGTCATTTCAGCGATTGAGGTCACTTTCTTTTTATACAGCCAGTCTGCCATTTGCTTAGCGGCATATCCGGGCAGCCCCACTTCGGTTGCCACCTCTTTCAGTTCGCCCAGCGTCATTCCCAACAATCGTCTTTTCTCTTGCATCATTTTATTTATCTAACAAATTATCCGGTACAAAGATAAAGAAAGAAGGTGTCCTAAAAGGATGCCTTCTTTTTTGTTATGCGGCCAATTCATTAT
>JAJPZM010000427.1 GCA_021204335.1 Parabacteroides sp.
CCTAATCCTTGCCAAAGGGACGATTAAGATATGGCCTTGACTGGCGCACCATAAAAGTAAAAAGGAACACCTTCAGCATTTTCTCCTAATTCCCATTGGTTGCTATTGACTTTTATGGGATCGGTTACATGCCACCAGATGCCTTGCCCGTCTTTTCCAGGTGCTCCTGTCGGTCCTTCGCACGAGGCAAACAGGATTGCCATTAAAAATATTGCTAACAGATTCTTCATACGTTTATTCTTTCTTTATTATATGTTTAGTATTTCTTGTGTGGCGCCCCAAACTCTTTGCAGATTACTTCGTCGAGGTCGACCAGCCATATCTTTACGTTCTTTACTGCCGGATCGGAATAACGGAATTCCTTGTCCGAATATTGCTTCATGATGATGTCGAGCGCTTCCGTTTTCTTGTCGAAATCATCTTCAAACCGTACTTCACCCCAGGCAATTACGCTTTTCGAGCGCATACGGTAGCTGCATGCCACTTCGGGATGCTGGAATACCAGGTCGTGGTCGGTACTGAATGTGATGCAAACCTTCGGATTGCGTTCCAGTATCGAGATGCTGCGGCCTTCCTGAGCGGAATGTAAATAAATAACACCATCGCAGTAGCCAAAGTTCATGGGAAGAACGTATGGCGTACCATCCGTATCCGCCATACCTACATAACAGATATCGCAGCTACGGATGATTGCTTCAATTTGTTCTTTCTCAGTATGTACTAAAGTTTTCATTTACTTTCTGATTATGCTTTTGCAAACATAATTAAAAAAGTTCAATTCTCTGGAATTAATGCTGTACTAATTCTTTCAGTTTCTTGTTTACTTCCGCTTTGTTGGTGTAGATGAACTGGTCCACGATCTCACCTTCTTTGTTAATGATCAGGTAAAAGGGAACGCCTATCAGTTCGAACCGTTTCCAAAGGTAATTCCATTGAGCGATTTCCAGCCGGTAATGTTCGCCAGAGATATCGGTTATCAGCTTGTTCCATAATTCGAGGGGAGAACTTTCGTTAGTCAGGTAGATGAATGCAACATCCGGATACTCTTTCTTCAACGGCTCATATTCTTTGATCGTTTGCCGGCAGCCTCCGCACCAGGTAGCCCACAAGTCGATGAATTGTATTTTGCCTTTGTTCTTTTCGATAATGGCATCGAGCACTTTATCGGCAGGACAGTCCGGGTTTTCGCGAACTATGAAATTGGCTGCCGCCTCTGCCTTCTTCCTGGGTTTCATGCTGTTGTTAGCATCATTCAGAAGGGCGATACAGAGGGGATTGGTGAGGTTCTGTTCGTAATACATTTCCTGTTCGACAGTCAGCGGCTTGAAGTCCATCAGCTGGAATCGGGCGAAGCGGATGTCGGCAAACTCTGCAATAACCGGATGCTCCTGGCCTGTTAGTTTGGGAAGGCGTTCTTTTAAATCGGCCAGTTCTTCTTTCCGTCTTTTTTGGAAAATGTATTGGTATTTCATGCTGACAGCCATTACGTCATTCACTTTTTCGTAATTATCGGAGAGGTAACGCTTTTGTATGTAGTCCTTTATTAAATTCCGTTCATCTTCAGTCATCGGGGCATTTGCCAGTATATAATTCTCATATTCGTTATCGTCCTGATATGTTTTGAAATCGGCGGGGAAAGGGATTGTTCCGCTGAACTCATAACAGAGCAAAGCGTCGGGCTCATTCAACGGCATGTCTTTTAAGAAGTCATAATAGTTGTCCGGCAGCCTGAAATCCTTATAAAGCCCGAACGCAGCCATCCGTTGCAGGCTATCTCTTTGCATTCGGGAATAAATCATGGCATATTTACATATATTCAAATTGGAAAGACAATTGAAGCTATTGGCCAACTCCTTCAATCGTTTAGCTTCCGGGCAAGCATTCGGGTTACTTTCGTTTTGCCGGTTTATGTCGCTCAGGTCGTTCAGGCACATTTCTTTATACTGGTCCGGTGTAAGCTCGCAGGTTGAAACGGCATAAATATCGGTGCGTATCGGTTTCAGTGTGAAGTTGAAGTCTTGATTGATCGTAGCGTATGGCCCTGAGAAACTGATCGGCATATTTTCGCCCTTCTCGTTGGCTTCTATATCTATATGATATGTTTGTCCGTCCGGCGACATTAGGAGACATAAGTCGTGTTTCCCTATTTTTAATCTTACTTGTGTCGTGTATTTGAGTTTGATCTCCTGGCTGAAATGGCCCGAACTATCCGGCTCAATAAAGTAAGGCTCCGTCTTAAGCATAACGATATTGGGTACCGCACAGCGTATGTCTAAATTCTGTTCCGGATTGAAATTCGTGATAGAACCAGTCAGGATAACTGTTCCCGGTTGGTATTCGGCAACAGGCAATTGTGCACTAAGTAACTGGAACAAGCCTGCAAAGAGTATGCAAAGAAGGCTTCTGGTAAATGCTTTTGTTATCATGGTGATTGTTTTAATGTGTTTACGAGGCAAACATACGAAATGTTCGTAAACCACACTACGGATTTATCGTAAATTATTCGAGCATTTCGTATTTATTAGTAATTCAAAGGCTTGTTTGAAATTACAGCTTTCATCCGGTAACTAAATAAGTGTCTGCCGACAGCTGATTTGCGACCGGAACAGGACCGTTGTCGCAATGCCTGTTTGTTCCTCTCAAAATGCATAGGGTTAATTGCCGAAATATTTCTTTAATCGTTTGCGTGATACGTCTATTTAGCATACCTTTGCGTGATAATTAAACAAGTTAAAACGAATCTTTATAAACAATTAAATAACTTAAATTATTATCTTATGTGGTTACTTAATTCTTCTATCGGGAAAAAGCTGATAATGAGTATTACAGGGCTTTTTCTTGTTTTCTTCTTATTGTTCCACTTGTCAATGAATGTGGCGGCTGTTTTCTCCGGAGAGGCCTATAACATGATTTGTTCATTGTTGGGAGCAAATTGGTATGCTGTAGCTGCTACGTTGGTATTGGCTGCAGGCGTTGTGATTCACTTTGTGTATGCACTCCTTCTGACACTGCAGAACCGGAAGGCTCGCGGTAACGACCGTTATGCAATTAACGCTCGTCCGAAAGGTGTGGAATGGGCATCTCAGAACATGCTGGTACTGGGCATTATCATTATCCTGTTCATGATTCTTCACTTCAGCCAGTTCTGGTATAAGATGATGTTCGCCGAGTTGATGGGCAATCACATGGTTACACTTTGCGATGGAGTGACAAGCGTGTCTCCCCAGGACGGTGCGGCATTTATCAACTACTATTTCCATACAAGCTCGCTGGCTGCCTTGTGGACAGTGCTGTATGTGGTATGGTACGTAGCTTTGTGGTTCCACTTGACACATGGTTTCTGGAGCGCTATCCAGACGATCGGTTGGAGCAACACAATCTGGATGAACCGTTGGATCTGCATCTCTAAGATCGTAGCAACTGTTATCTGTGGTCTGTTTGCAATCATTACGATTATCTTCTTCCTGAATGGTGTGGGAGGTGATTGTGCAGCTGCTTGTGCAGGACTTTAATTTAGGTGTAACATTATTGAAAATAAATCATTATGACTCAAATAGATTCTAAAATCCCTCAGGGCCCATTGGCTGAGAAGTGGAAAAATTATAAAGATCATCAGAAACTGGTGAATCCCGCAAACAAACGTCGTCTGGACGTGATTGTAGTCGGTACCGGTCTGGCCGGTGCTTCTGCTGCTGCCTCACTGGCAGAAATGGGATTCAATGTGTTGAACTTCTGTATCCAGGATTCTCCCCGTCGTGCACACTCTATCGCTGCACAGGGTGGTATCAATGCGGCTAAGAATTATCAGAATGACGGTGACTCTGTATACCGTCTGTTCTACGATACAATCAAAGGTGGTGACTATCGTGCCCGCGAAGCTAACGTTTATCGCTTGGCAGAAGTTTCCAACTCAATCATCGACCAGTGCGTAGCACAGGGTGTTCCTTTCGCCCGCGAATACGGTGGTCTGCTGGATAACCGTTCATTCGGTGGTGCTCAGGTATCCCGTACGTTCTATGCCCGCGGCCAGACCGGACAGCAGTTGTTGCTGGGTGCTTACTCTGCGTTGAGCCGCATGATCGGTTTGAACAAAGTAAAGATGTACACCCGTCACGAAATGTTGGACGTTGTGAAGGTAGACGGTCGCGCCCGCGGTATCATCGCCCGCAACCTGATTACCGGCCAGATCGAACGTTTCTCTGCTCACGCAGTAGTGGTTGCAACAGGTGGTTATGTAAATACATTCTTCCTGTCAACTAACGCAATGGCTTCCAACGGTTCTGCTGCATGGCAGTGCTACAAGAAAGGTGCTTACTTCGCTAACCCTTGTATGGTTCAGATCCACCCGACTTGTGTTCCTGTACACGGCGACTATCAGTCAAAACTGACGTTGATGTCCGAATCACTGCGTAACGACGGTCGTATCTGGGTTCCGAAAAAGCTGGAAGATGCCAAAGCATTGCAGGCCGGAACGAAGAAAGGAAAAGATATTCCTGAAGCAGACCGCGATTACTATCTGGAACGCCGTTATCCGGCATTCGGTAACCTGGTTCCGCGCGACGTGGCTTCACGTGCCGCTAAAGAACGTTGCGACGCCGGCTTCGGTGTGAACAACACAGGTTTGGCCGTATTCCTCGACTTCTCCGACGCGATCAACCGTCTGGGCAAGGAAGTGGTAAAACAAAAATATGGTAACTTGTTCGACATGTACGAAGAAATTACCAACGATGATCCATACGAAACTCCGATGATGATCTATCCGGCATTGCACTACTCAATGGGTGGTCTGTGGGTAGACTATGAATTGCAGACTTCTATTCCGGGTCTGTTCGCTATCGGTGAGGCCAACTTCTCCGACCACGGTGCAAACCGTCTGGGTGCATCTGCTTTGATGCAAGGTTTGGCTGACGGTTACTTCGTATTACCTTATACTATTCAGAACTATCTGTCCGACCAGATCCAGGTTCCGCGTTTCAGCACCGACCTGCCTGAGTTTGCAGAATCCGAAAAGGCTATCAAAGATCGTATCAAGAAATTGATGAGCATCAAGGGTAAAGAATCTGTCGATTCTATCCATAAGAAACTCGGACATATCATGTGGGAATACATCGGTATGGCTCGCGATGCAGAAGGTTTGAAAGAAGCTATCCAGAAACTGAAAGACCTGAAGAAGGAATTCTGGACAAATGTATTTATCCCGGGACAGACAGAAGACCTGAACGTAGAGTTGGAAAAAGCATTGCGTCTGGTAGACTTTATCGAGATCGGTACACTGATGGCTCACGATGCGTTGAGTCGTGCTGAGTCTTGTGGTGGTCACTTCCGTACTGAACATCAGACTAAAGAAGGCGAAGCACTTCGTCACGATGATAAATTTATGTATGTATCTTGCTGGGAATATCAGGGTGAAGACAAAGATCCTGTTATGCTGAAAGAAGATCTGAATTATGAATTCGTAGTACCGCAGACACGTAACTACAAGAAGTAACAATTTTCAAAAATTAGAATCATGGATAAAGATATAAATATCACACTCAAAGTCTGGCGTCAGAAAGGTCCGAAAGAAAAAGGACAGTTCGAAACTTACCAGCTTAAAAACATTAACCAGGGAACATCTTTCTTGGAAATGCTGGATATCCTGAACGAACAATTGATTAACGAAGGCAAAGATCCTGCTGTTTTCGATCACGACTGTCGCGAAGGTATCTGCGGTATGTGTTCTTTGTATGTAAACGGACATCCGCACGGACCGGCAACCGGCGCAACTACTTGCCAGCTATACATGCGTCGTTTCCACGATGGCGAAACAATTACGATCGAACCGTGGCGTTCAGCCGGCTTCCCGGTAATCCGCGACTTGATGGTCGACCGTTATGCTTACGATAAAATCATCCAGGCAGGTGGTTTCACCTCTGTAAATACGGGTGGTGTGCCTGATGCCAATGCAATTTCTATTCCTAAAAAGGATGCCGATCTGGCTATGGATGCTGCTGCATGTATCGGTTGTGGTGCTTGTGCTGCTGCTTGTAAGAACGGTTCGGCTATGCTGTTCGTTTCTGCAAAGGTTAGCCAGTTGGCATTGCTTCCTCAGGGTAAGGTTGAAGCAGCCCGTCGTGCGAAAGCAATGGTTGCCAAGATGGACGAACTGGGCTTCGGTAACTGTACCAACACCCGCGCTTGCGAAATGGAATGTCCGAAGAACATTTCTGTCAGCAACATCGCCCGCCTGAACCGCGAGTTCATCTGCGCTAAGTTGAAAGACTAATATACATTATATATGTATGCCCGAAGAGGCGTTGCTTTATGCGGCGCCTCTTCTTTTTTGCTCCTATTTTAACATTTCAGAAGCTATTAACAAATATCTTGAACCTTGTTAGCCTTTCTTGTATGCTATACAACACCATTTAGCACTGTAACTATTGACAAGTTGGAGAATACCCGTATCTTTGTACTGTGGTTTTTTCATAATAGTATTAGATTTAAGGTTAACAAAGTTGGTTAGGGCTTGTCGTGAGACAGGCTTTAATTGTTTTATACCGGTCACTCTCCCTCAGTCTAAGCCATCCAGACCAATAGAAAGTTTCAATCCTGTATGCCGAATGCGGATAGCGGTTCGTCCGGTGCTGTCCGGAAAAGAACGGAAAGTCGTTTTGCGAAGCCCCGCTCCCAGCCTGATTTCCTGCATGCGATCTGATACAACATCCATACGGTAATACCCTTTGAAACCGGGGATAGACAGTTTATAGACAATGTCCGTTGACGGTTGCATGCAATTATAAACGGTTGCCTTATTTTCGGATGGTATATTCAGACCGAGCAAAACCGAGAAATCACGCTGAAACAGGCTCAATATCTTCTTTTTATTCAACGGTTCGATGCAATGATGTACGATCAAGCTGTCGGCCCCGATCTCCAGATCGAACAGGCTCAATCCGAAATGGGTACTGAAAAGCGTGCGGTAAGTTCCCGCTCCGGTCTCTTTTATCAGCAATAGACCGCTAAAATGTTTCCGCATAAAATCGATTGTCACATTGTATTTACACAGCCGGTCAGAGGCATCTACCATAGGAGAAAGCTGTTCTTTCCCTACGACCTGCGCTTCCCCCCCCTTCCGGCATGTACGGACGATAGACGGCGCACAGGAGCTAAAGGCCAGTAAAAGACAAAGACTAGCGGATAACAAACATTTCATCATTTGTGAGCGTATTATATTCCCGGTTCGTAAAATGATACTCCGTATAGTCGTCGGCATTCTCCGACAGGCGCAGGGTCTGCACAGACATATCCTTCTTATCGATCGAAATAACGATCTCCGAGATATAAGCCTGTACGCTTTTGGATAGCGGACGGATCTTAACGACATACAAAGCCGGCGATTCATAATAATCGAGCTTATAGGCCGATGTCATACTCCCCAGATCGCCCACCATACAGGCAGCCAGCATCCCTTTCATCTCGTTCATCATCTGGTTGGAGCCGAGATTGACGACATTGCTTTTCCCTTCGGAAACGATCTTCAGTTTCTGTCCGTTGATAACGATCTGGTAATCTACCGGGGAGGTATAATCCATGCGGATCATATTCTCCTGCTTATAATAGAAGCGTCCCTTCGAGATGATCTTCTCATTAAAGACATTCAGAAATTTCTCCTGCGTGAAGTCGCTTTCTATGGAAGATATCTGCGCAGCTTCCTTCTTCAACCGTTCCTGAAAATCGGAAACAGAAGCCAATGCTGTCAGGTTCTCCTGGGCCCACAACGGCAAACAGAAGAACAATAGGAATACTAATTTATATATCATCTTCATCTTTAAAAAGATTAGGTACACAAAACATTTCATTCAAAGGAACCACTTTATAATCAATTTCTTTCAGATGTTCCAGCAAACGGGCCACCAAAGATGTGCAGCCCGGCATACGGTCGTGTAGCAATATAACGGCTCCCGGTTTTATTTGTTTTACGATACGACGGAAAACACGTTCTTCCGATTTATCCACAGTATCGAACGAACGGATGCTCCAACCGATTACCGTTCCCCTCATATTATATACCACTTTTGCAATAGTCGGATTGGTGACTCCGAACGGGGGACGAAATAAAATTCCTGTCCTACTTTCATTATACAGGATTTTAGTTTCCGCTCTTTGCAGGTCATCTACCATTTTTTCGTATGAGTAAAAGGGAAATTTCCAGGAATGCGTCATAGAATGATTACCCAGAATATGTCCTTCGGCACTTATCTGCCTGACAAGAGGGCTCTGATCTGCCGCCTTTTCTCCAATACAAAAAAACGTAGCCTGGATCTGATGCTTCTTCAATACTTCCAGGACCTGTGGTGTATACGCCGGATCGGGACCGTCATCGAATGTTAGGCAGACTATACGTTCATCTGTATTTCCTTTACACAGCGCTTTGACATATACGCTTGAACTAATATTAAAAGAAGCATAAAACAAAAAAAACTACTATACAAACCAACACGACTATAAACACCCACCATCCCATAACGTTACCTCCTCATTAATATAAACGAATGATTATCCAGAAACGAGTTATACAACAGAACGGAACGCGGATAATCCGGTTCCTGCATCCGGGTACAGGCATACCATACTGCAAACGACATCGCCGTAGGATATTCGCCACAGTATTGCTTATATTCATCCGGATAGATCACCTGCGTATCGGTTGCTTTATTCCGCAACAGGAATGCCTGCATGCGTTCACCGATTTCCTCGGCAGTAAAACGACCGCTAAACAACTCCATATCGCAAAGTTCCGCCATACTGTCGGGGGAAACATGTTCCGACAGCAAGAAAAATGCGGCTCCTTCGCCCGGCTTCGACTTCTTCCATAAGCCAAAGCGACCAAGGATCTCCTGTAGCGCCGGTGTCATTTCATCCACCGCACCTGCCAGAACAGACGAAGCCTCGTTCTCCTGCAAAAGCAAAAATACCGTCGAGCAAAGCACTTTCCAACGAAAAGGCACGATGCACATAAGTATTGTTATAACTATGATTGCCGGTCAGCAGGACGATCTGCGCGCCGACCGTATTAAAAGTAGACTGGATAAATACCGTAGGAGCAAGCAGTTCCTCGTTATGATCCAGTATCGTATTCATAAACTTCTCCGTATCCGCCAGGCAGCCCAGGCCGGTAGCAGTCAAGATAGCGTCGACAGACGATGTTGTTCCTTCCAGGCATTGCAGCCCGATGGTCACGCCCATACGGACTATGCGGCTCATACGGCGGCGAAGGGTGGCATTCGAGATCAGGAGCTTGTAATCAGGCTCTTTCAGGGAATAACCGCCGGCAGTCTTTTCAAAAGTGGCGGCTATCTTTTCTATGTAAACAGGTTTCACCCACATAAACTATTTATCGGATTGCCGGAAAAGCAGGGAAGTATTGTTCCCTCCGAAGCCAAACGAGTTAGACAATACGGAACGCAGCGATACTCTTTCCTGATAACGGGTAACGGGAATCAACCCTGTCGCCTCTATCGGCATGGAGTAATTCAGATTCGGATAGAGAATGCCGCGATTTAGGGAAAGTACGCTGAATACGGCTTCCAGACCACCGGCAGCACCCAAGGTATGCCCCGTAAATGCTTTGGTGGAGCTGAAAGGCGGTATCCGGTCTTTGAAAAGACAGCGGATAGCCTGGCTCTCGGAAGCATCGTTATTCGGCGTGCCTATTCCGTGGGCATTGATATAATCGACTTCATCCGGTTGCATGCCTGCTCTATCCAAAGCCCCTTCCATAGCAAGGAAAGCACCGGTTCCATCGGACGAAGAAGCCGTTTGATGGAAAGCGTCGTTGGCGTTGGCATAACCGGACAGCAGGCAGTAAGGGGCTTTATCGAGTGTGGACTCCGACTGAAGCACCAGGTAACCGGCGCCCTCTCCCAGATTTAATCCGGCACGCGATTCGTCGAACGGGCGGCAAGGCTTTTTATCCAGGATCATCAGAGATGCGAAACTATTCAAAGTAAACTTGCACAAGGCATCTGTTCCACCGGCAACCACCACATCAAGCATTCCCTGGCGGATCATCCGGGCTCCCAGCATAATGGCATTGGCGGCAGACGAGCAGGCGGTACTGACCGTTGTACGAAAACCGGTAATTCCCAGAAAAGAGGCGATTCGCTCCGTACTGTCGCCGGCATCGTGAGAGGCGACATACCTCAACCGCCCATGTACCGGATTTTCCCGGAAAGCAGGATAGAAAAACTCTGTCAGGTCCATTCCCCCGGTAGAGGTGGATGAGATCAGACCGATGCGCAGTTTCCTGCCAGAGTCGGACAGATCGAGTCCGGAGTCGGCAAGGGCTTCAAAGGCGGCTGTCATTCCCAGCAAAGCAGTACGCGACAGTTCGGCGGGCAAAGGAATACCCAGGAATTCTTTCAACTCCTTATTCGTCCGTTTCACTTCCGAGACCGGCTCTTTATGCACTGTCGGGAAAAGCGCAACAGGGCCTAAGCCGGTCCGTCCGTCACGAAACGCGCGAAGGTGTTCTTCCACATTCATGCCAATACCCGACACGCAACCGATGCCTGTGACGCAGATTCTCATTTCGTACGGTTTGCAGCAATAAACTCGGCCAATGTCCGTGTAGAGTAAAAGATCGATTTGCCTTCCGCCGGATTGGCGATACGGATCCCGTAATTACGTTCGAACACCAGGATAATCTCGAGTGCATCGATCGAGTCGAGCCCCAGGCCTTCGTCACCGAAAAGAGGCGCCTCGTTATCGATCTCGTCCGGGGTGATATCTTCCGGGTTCAGCGCTTCGATCAACGCTTCTTTCAATTCTTGCATTAAATCTTCCATATCGTTTGTTCTTTTAATTATTCATTTGAATCGGCAACATCTTCCAGCCAGTCGAAACGGGCTTCGTATTCAGCGCCCAGCTGTTCGCACCACCCGGTTAGGCAGGCACGCAGCTTTTGTTTTTGCATCACCAGACCGACATATTCCCGGATAAAAGATTCCGGATAACGGCTGTTGATAAAGAAAGTGTTCTCGCCCTGTATCTTATACTGGATACAGAGTTCGCCCATCACCACATTCGGCAAGGTGTAAACAAACACAGCCGGACTGGCTCCCTGGTCTCCCAGCGTATCGATAATATGCTGATGTTTCCTGTCCGTATCCAGCGAGGAGGAAGCATTGGCAAAGATCATACCGACCTCGCCCGGAGCATATCCAGTCGTCCCCCCGCTCTTTGAGAAAAGACAGGCGGCGGCAATATATCCCAGTTTACAAAGATCGTCCATCTTATAAAACTTCCGGTCATCCAGCGATAATAATTTATAAGCAGTGCGTATAAAAGTCGCAAAATCTTCTTCCGCCCTAGCTTCTAGCAACACCTCTCCATCCAGCACGATCCTCCCGTGCCCGATCTCCACCGTTCGCCGGGAGTATCTTCTCCCCTCTCGAGAGGGGGCAGGGGGTGTGTTATCTTCTTCTCTTTCTCTCCCCACCGACAAAACAACCGCCGCATTGCACCCTCCGAAGCCTGACGCCGTTTTCACACAACGCCCCATCTCCACCTGTCTGTGCATGCTGCTTACCGACAAAGGATAAGGAACGCCGCAACGCTTATATCCCAACGTACCGAACACTTCCCCGGAACGCAATTCCTCCATGCAGGCAATCGTTTCTATAACACCGGAAGCTCCCAGCGTATGCCCCCAATAGGATTTCATACTATTGAGCGGCAACCGGTCGAGCCCCGCCAGATGAAGTGCTTTCGATTCCATCTCGTCATTATATAAAGTAGCCGTCCCATGCGCATTGACAAAAGAAATATCTTCGGGCTGTACACCCGCCTCCTCCATCGCCTGACTGATTGCATAATACAAACCGTCGCCGGTACGCGAAGGCCCTGAAATATGATTGGCATCGTTCGTAATGGCTCCCCCTTCGATACGGACTGGGCGATCCTCTTTCACCAACTGCCGGTCAGATGTCACCAGCACCGCCCCGCAAGCCTCGCCCAACGACAGCCCGTCGCGCGTTTCGTCGTATGGCTTGCATATTCCCGGACTGACCGATTTAAAAGACTGAAAGCCGGTAATAACAAAGCGGGTCAACAGATCCTCTCCGGCCACCAATATATGTTTATATTTGCCTGCCTCGATCAGCCGCGAAGCGACCACCAGCGCAGAAACACCGGAGATGCAGGCATTCGAAATAACGATCGGTTCATGGATACAATGGAAATAAGATGCAATGCGCATCGCCATCTCATAAAGCAGTGAAGAATCCGGGAGGTCAGTCTTCCCAAAGCCGGGAACACCTCTCTCCCTGAGTTGGGAGAGCGCTTCTCCCTGGGTTGGGAGACCATTACTCCCAGACAAAGCATCGATATTTCCCTTTGTGGTAGAAATGATCAATGCACAATCCGAGGTCGCAGGGTCGACCCCGCTTTGTCGGATCGTATCCGATAACGAAAGGATAAAGAGTTGTTCCATCCGGGTATATCCGTCGGGCATCTGTGCCGATACAGCCTCCCGCAGCCGGGAATCATCGATCCGCGCCGCCATAAAAGGGGCGTCGAAAAGCGTATCATCATCTATCGGGGCAATACCCGAACGGTATTCGCGGATACGGGAGAAATTCTCTTCCGCACCGAAGCCCAGCGAACTGATGGTCGAGCCGGCTGTTATATATCGGTTTACCGGATGTTCCATTTTTTCCTTCCATGCCTTATAAAAGTCCGGATTATTCAGTTCCAGCAATCCGGTTTCGCTATTCACGAAAACCTGCGTACTGGAGCCGGTAGCCATCACCGCTCCGTCGCTTTCGCGAAAGATGATATATTCGAAAAGTATTTTAGCCGCCTCCGTCTGAATATAGCGTGTTTCGACAATGGCCGTTTCGCCATATTTCAGAGATTGTTTATATTGGATATTCAGATCGACCATCGGGACCACATAACCGGCCTCACGTATCTCCGTATAGCCTATGCCGTACTGGCGTCCGAAAGCTTCGCGTCCGTCTTCCATATAACGAACGTACTCGCCATGCCAGACGACTTCCATCGAGTCTACCTCGCTGAACCTGACCCGCAAAGTAGTGCGGTTGGTCAATGCAGCTTCCTGTACTTTCATCCATCTCATGCGTCTTTCTTTAAAAATATTTTAAGCTGCCCTTCCGCCACCGTATTGCCATTCACCTGTACGGTAGCCGAGATAAGCGTGATATCGAAAATCTCCTGTTCCACCCGGATAGTGGTTTGCAATTCATTCCCTACCTGTGGCAAGGCATAATAATTCATTTTATTCACCGAGCCGATAAAGCCTACCGGAATCTTTTCGCCTGCGTTTTTATAGATATAGCCTACCCGCACAGCTGCCGACTGGGCGATATGTTCCGTAATGCCGCATTCATCCAGTTGCCCGTCCTGGCAAAACAGGTTGGAGGCCTCCACTTTCAGTCCGGTATAAGAACCGGCATCGTCCATCCCGAAGAACCAGTCCACCATCACGATCGGCGGACGTTGCGGGATAAGTTTCAGCAATTCATCGCCGGCCAGCAGGGGAGTATTGAATGAGGTTGTTGTCATATCTATTTCAGTTTACATTGCATAATACTATGTCCCAAGCCCAAGCCGTCGTGCATCTGTTCGATAACAAGTCCTGCCTTTTCAACCAGGCGGACCATATCGCCGGAATAATACATTTTGCTGTTGCCGTTGGCCATTGCCGTAAAATAAAGGCTGATCTGTGCCAGACAGTAAGAAGCCGTTTCGAAACGCTGGCGATCCCAGAAAGTTTCCATGATATAGAGACGGCTGCCCGCTCCCATCGAACGGGCGGCACGAGTCAGAATGCTTAATACCTGTTCTTCCGAGAAACAATCCAAAAACTGGCTCATCCAGATCGCATCGAATGGTTTCGGAAAATCCGTCCGATCATCCAACAGGTTAGCGGCATGTCCATGAATACGGTCCGCACCTTCCAATCCTTTGGTCTGTTCGCGCATCATCTCCAACTGCTGGGGCAAATCCATGATCGTCACTTCCACCTCCGAAGAATAAGCGACACATTGCGTGGCCCAACGTCCGGTATTGCCTCCCACATCCAGCAGGGTACGCACCGGATTGGCAAATACGATTTCAAGGGCTTGCTTAAAGGAATTATCCGAATAGAAATGATCGAAACCGAACCAACTCTCCTGTACCTTTTCCGGCAGGCTGGACAGCCCCTCGTAGATAGTCGGCCAGTTGCCGAACACTTTCAGCCCTTCGGGTTTACCCTCCTTCAGGGCTTCTTCCAAATGAAAGAGTCCCAGATAATTTACATCGTGGTTGAAATCCATATTCACCCGTACCATCTCATCGTTCAGCAGGAACCATCCGACTTTTCCCAGGTGGAAACGTTCCTCTTTCAGCAGGATCGTACCGATCGTCAGCGACGATTCCAGCAACAACTGTACAGCATAGCGGGAAAGACCGGTCTTTTCCACAATCTCATCCATTGCAAGTCCGTCCTGTGTCTCGCGCAACATTCCGAAGATGCCGAATTTGATCATCAAGCGCGACACCTGGAAGACAACGGGGCCAAAAGCGATCTCCTGCGCCAGACGTTGCGCCTGCACTGCCGAGAAACGGTCTTTTGCATATATTTCTTTTTGAGGAGACGATAATTCCATGTACTCTCTTTTCTATCTGTTATTTCCAGAAATCATAGTAATTGAACCACTGTTCCGGATATTGTTTTACAACCTGTTCCAACGCCGATACATATTGTTTCAACAATTCCTCTCCGGGAACTTTCCCTTTGACACGCTTCTCCGGCTGTGCCAATACAAAGTTAAACTTATAGCGCATACCTTTCTCACGAACAGCGAAATAAAATACGACAGGCACACCCAGGCGGGATGCCAGTAGGAACGGCCCCGCCGGAAACGTGGCTTCCTTGCCTAAAAAAGTAGCTTTAAAGACCTGCGAACCTTCCACATAACGGTCGCCCTGGAAACAAACATACTCGCCTTTGCTCAGAACGTCCCTGATCCGGAATATATGCGTCAGGTTATCTTCATTCACCGGAATGACTTTGTAGTTCTTCCCGTTCGTATTCTTTTCCAGCAACTCCTTGATCTTCTGATATTCGGCATCGAACATCACGATATTCATCTTCTTCCCGTAGTCGTCGAAGAAAGGAGCGCCGATTTCCCAGTTACCCACATGGGCGACGATCATCACTACGCCCTCATTCCCGTTCAGCACGTCCAGAAAATCGGAATACTGCGTACCGAAGTCGAACGTATATTGTTTGGTCATTCCCGCTCCAACTGCCACTTTATCGATCAGGGTCTGCCCCAACCGATAATAATTCACCAACAAAAAGCGGGTTGAACGGAGACGGCCATATCCCAACCTTCGTCGGACATAATTCCAGATTGCGCGGGTTGCCTTGGGAGCAAAAGGGACGAAATAGACCACAACCAGACAAAGAAACGCATACGCCGCCTTTACTCCCAGACCTTTGATTAAGAGAATAAAAAAGAGGTAACCGAAAGAACCTCCGCGTGTCTTACCTTTCCAGCCTGTGTCGTTCCCGTTACTTATTCACACGTGAGTCAATGAAATCGTAGAAGTCCTGAAACGTTTTAATCCCGATAAAGTCCTGCGCTTTCAGGGTAAAGCCGAAGTTATGTTCTACCAGCACGACCATATCCACCAGGTCGAGGCTGTCGAGCTCCAGTGTCTGCATCAACGGGGCGTCGGGCTGTATCAGCTCGATGTCTATTTCGAACTCCTCCGATAGTTTTTCGTTTATTTTCTGTATTAATTCTGTGCTTGCCATTTGTTTATTTATTGAACTGTTAAGAGTTGAACTTTCTGATTATTAATGTAGAGTTGGTTCCTCCGAAGCCGAATGAGTTAGAGAGGAACGTGTCGAACTCGAGTTGCTTGGTCTCCGCCGGGATATTCAACAGGGCAGAGGCCTCGTCGGGTTCCGTAAAGTTCAAGTTGGGAGCGATAAAGCCGTTCTGCATCATCAGCGTGGAATAGATCACCTCGCTCGCGCCCGCCATCCACATTTCATGGCCGGTCATCGACTTGGTGGAAGCCACATACGGAGCGGCTTCGCCAAAGACTGCCGCAATGGCTTTCGCCTCGTTCAGATCACCTATAGGAGTAGACGTAGCGTGCGCATTCACATATTGTATATCGCGGGCAGCCAGGCCCGAATCTTTCAATGCCATTTCCAGCGAACGGCGCGGACCGTCTACGTTAGGGACGGATATATGTTCGCCATTGGAAGAAAAGCCATAACCCACCACTTCGGCCAGGATATTCGCTCCTCTGCGCCGGGCAGACTCGTAGCTTTCGATAATAACAGTCGCACCTCCCCCACTGGGAACCAGGCCGTCACGATGCTTATCGAACGGGCGCGATGCCTTTTCCGGTTCATCTTCCCTAACAGAGAAAGCCGCCAGCCCGTCGAAACTGCCGACCAAATACATATTCATCTCCTGCGCTCCCCCGCAAACAATGCAATCCTGCATGCCCGAACGGATTAGGAAATATCCCATACCGATTGCATGCGAACCGCTGGCACAAGCCCCGGAGATCGTGAATTAATGCCCCTTAGCTTGAAGATAACCGAGAGGTTCATCGTTATGGTCGAGTTCATGCTTTGAAAAATGGAACCGGAACCGACCAATGCGGTATTCCGTTTCTCGCGGATGATATCCACAGCATTTATCACAGGTTCCGTACTGCTATCGTTGCCATACAGGATACCGACTTCATGGTTCAGCAGATAATCTTCGTCTATCCCTGCCTGCGCCAGCGCTTCCGCCGTTGCCAGATAAGCATATTCGCCCTGTTCGGGAAGCCCGATACGCTGCCGGCGGTCGAGCACACCTTTCAGATTCGGCTTATCCAGCAAACCGGTCAAAGCCGAGCGATAACCGAACTCCTTGCGTGCCGGATCGATGCCAATGCCCGAACGGCCTTTGTATAATGAAGTCTTTACCTCCTCCAGATTCTTTCCGATGCAGGAGTAAATACCCATCCCTGTAATTACAACTCTATTCATATATCTTTCTATCAGGTATATAATCCTCCGTTTATTGAAATCACCTCTCCCGTAATATAGGAAGCGGCAGGCGAAACAAGGAAAGCCACCAGGTCGGCCACTTCTTCCGGTTCACCGAAACGGCCTGCCGGAACCTGTTTCTTCAATTCGCTTTCATCCAGGTCACCCGTCATATCCGTACGGATGAACCCCGGAGCAACGGCATTTACCGTAACTTTCTTTTTGGCTACTTCCTGCGCCAACGCTTTCGTCGCCGCAATAATGCCGCCTTTGGCAGCCGAGTAATTGGTCTGCCCCGGCATCCCTTTTAATCCGGACAAAGAAACGATATTGACAATCCGTCCGAAACGCTTTACCAGCATATCTTTCAGTAAAGGTTGCGTAACGTTGAAGAAACCCGACAGACTGATATCAAGCACCCGATGCCATTCCTCACCGGTCATCCAGAGCAGGAGGTTGTCTTTACGGATCCCCGCATTGTTGATCAGCACTTCGATATAAGCCTCCGGATGAGCCTCCATCCATCCGCTAAGGGCAGCAGCCACTGCAGTGGCATCCGTTACATCGAACTTCAACAGTTCGCCATCCGACCCTTTCTCGCGAATCAGTTGCAAGGTGCGCTCTGCTTCCGTATCGTTACTTTGGTAATTGACCAATATAACATATCCCATTTCCGCCAATTTAAGGCTGACGGCACGTCCGATACCCCGGCTTCCGCCTGTTACTAACGCATATTTCATACTATTGGTTCTATATTTTTGTTTTTTTAACTAGTCAATCATTATCCCGATCTCTTTGTATTTGGGCGTATCTTCGGTAAACACAGGGAAGAAAGAACGTATCCCGTTGTAAATATCCCGAGTACGAGGCGACAGTTTTTCCTGTATCTTCAGATAATCCACTGCCTGCACAATGGCCATAAAGTGAATCGCCATCACCTGAAAGCCGTTCTCTATGACCGTTTTGGCAATCAGGGCTGAGTTGGTTCCCATACTCACGATATCCTGGTTATCATTATTATTCGGAATGCTATGCACATACATAGGATTCGACAGCGTCTGGCTTTCCGCAGTTGTCGAAGTAGCGGTAAACTGGGAGGCTTGCAACCCGTAATTCAAGCCCAGCACGCCCAGATTGACAAAAGGCGGAAGAATCCCGTTGATACGGTCGTGGAACAGATAGTTCAACTGACGTTCGGTAAGCATGGTCATTTTGGTAACGGCAATCTTCAATTTATCCATTTCGAAAGAGACATAATCGCCATGGAAATTACCGCCATGATACACATTCTCCGTTTCCGGGTCGACAATCGGATTATCGCAGGCCGAGTTCAACTCATCGGTCAAAACCTTTTCTGCATGGATCATTTCATCCAGCACCGGTCCCAATATCTGGGGAACACAACGAAGGGAATAATAAGGCTGCACCTTATGTTCGAACATCTTTTCCGTATGGCGGCAATACAGTTCATTTTCACGTTTGCGCACCGAAGTGCTTCCGGCAACCCATTCACGCATGGCCCGGGCAATGATCTGCTGCCCTTCATGCCACTTGACCCCATTGAGAACGGACGACATAAAGTCATCGTATGAAGAAGCAATCTCATTCATCATAACGGAAGCGATCACCGACCAGGTAAGCAATTGCCTGGCATAAATCAGGTTGACCATGCCGATACCAGTCATCACCGATGTACCGTTGGTAACAGACAGTCCTTCGCGTATCTTCATCGTGAAAGGTTTCAATCCCGTTTCTTCCAGTACCTCCGCCGTATTCCGGCATTTCCCTTTATAAAAAACCTCTCCCTCACCGATCAGCGTCAATGCCATGTGGGCCAACTGCACCAGGTCGCCACTGGCGCCTACACTGCCATGCTCGGGTATATAGGGACAAATATCTTTGTTTATGAATTCTACCAGCAACTCCACCAGTTCGGTATGAACCCCTGAATATCCTTGCAGAAAAGTAGCCAGCCTGGCAATCATCGCCGCCTTGACATACAACGGAGGTAACGGAGCACCTGCCCCTATGGAGTGACTGCGTATAATATTGTATTGCAACTGTTTCAGGGAATCATCTTCTATGCGGTACTGCGCCATCGGTCCAAAGCCGGTATTGATGCCATATATAATCTTATCCGCGGAGAAGTCTTTCAGAAAGGTATAGCATGACGCCACCTTTTCCAATGCCTCTGCAGACAGTATTAATTCTTTTTGCTGAAACAACAAAGCCCGTACCTCGTCCAAGGTTAACCTTGTATCTGGCTTGTAAATAATATTTGTCGACATGTATAAGCTTATTATCAGACGCAAAAGTAGCTTTTTTGCTCCAATATACAAACTAAGGGAGGCGATTAACAAGTTGGAACCCGGATTAAAACAACTTCTCACGCTGGTTAATAAATGTATTTATACAAGGGCAATCTATAATTAAAACACGATATGTAGATAATAACCAAAAATAAACCTTACATTTGATAAAAAGCAATCAAGTTCATTTTGCTCTTTATCCTCAATGCACCACCTGGTCTCAGGATTAGGTTTTCTCATCGTCGAAATCGGTATTCTTTAATTTCCCTGTTTGCCTTACCCGTCATTTGTTTCAGAAAACAACATGATGGTTACAGGCGCAGATGCTCGAAAATCAGTATAATCACTGTGATAACAATCTAAAAGAATGAATTATGAAAGGTAAAGAACAGAAAAAGAGAAGAAAAAAGACAAAGGTGAATCTACTAAAGTGAAAGTCCAAAGTGACTACCAGAGGGACAAACAAAGAAAAGGTGACACCGGTTTGGATATCAAATTGAAATAACCTATGATTACAGTAAAAAGAGAAGGAGTGATTCTTGAACCCACTCATCTTACTTTTAAGAATGAAAGCATAATGAACCCTGCCGTCATTGCCGAAGGTAATACCGTACACCTGTTTTACCGGGCAACACAGGAGGGGAATCGTTCTACCATCGGTTATTGCCGGCTGGAAGGACCTTTGAAGGTTGTCCACCACAATAAAGAACCCCTGCTGAGACCGGAATTTGACTACGAAAGTCAAGGTGTGGAAGATCCCCGGATCGTAAAGATAGACGATCTCTACTACATGACCTATACGGCCTACGACGGTGATAGCGCAATGGGAGCGCTCGCAGTTTCGAAAGACCTGAAACACTTCGAGAAAAAAGGAGTCGTTACTTCGCAGTTTACCTATCCGCAGTTTGTGGAACTGCTAAAAGAAGATGACCATCCACATACGGCAAAGTATTATCGCTCCTACAACAACCGGGAAGCTACAACGCGTGACGGGAAACCTCTTTATCTTACGGATAAGAATCTGGTATTCTTTGCCCGCAGGATAAACGGGAAGTTATTTTTTATGCACCGCATCAAACCGGATATCCAGTGGGTTGCAGTAGATACAATGGAGGAGCTGACTGCTGAATTCTGGACTGACTATTATTCGGACTTTACGCGGTATATCTTTTTTGAACCCCATTTCGCACACGAATCAAGCTATATTGGTGCAGGCTGCCCGCCCATAGAGCTTGATGAAGGGTGGCTGATGATTTATCACAGCGTTCGCGACACTCCCGAAGGATATATTTATTCGGCCAGCGCGGCGTTGCTCGACAGGGATGATCCCACTATTGAAATCGCACGGCTGCCTTACCCGCTGTTTGCTCCTGAAACGGATTACGAAACCAAGGGAGTGGTTAACCAGGTTTGTTTTCCCACAGGCGCTATTATCCGGGAAGACAGACTCTACATTTATTATGGAGCGGCAGACACCTCGATTGCCTGTGCTTCCGTTTCCGTAAAAGAACTCATTAATGAATTACTAAGTTATAAAAAAAGAAGGGATGAAAAGTGAAAGAAATATTATTTATAACCACCTATCCACCGAGAGAATGCGGCATTGCCACCTTCTCGGTAGACCTCATACAAGCTATCCATCAGAAATTTGACCGCAACTACGCGGTTAAAGTCTGTACCATAGAATCTGCCGTAGAACAACATACCTATACCGATACGGTAAAATACAAACTAAATTCTTCTGTCGCGGAGGAATTTACCACCATTGCCGAAAAGATTAACAGGGATGCCGATATCGAACTGGTTTGCATCCAGCATGAATTCAGACTTTTCAGCGAACATCCCGGGCAGTTCCTACAGTTTGTTCAATCCTTAACCAAGCCCGTTGTTATCGTTTTCCATACCGTATTGCCATATCCGATCGATGCACTGCACGACTATTTGCAACAGCTCGTGAAAGCTTGCCAGGCCGTAGTTGTCATGACCCGCACATCATCCGTCATATTACAGGAAGAATACCAAGTTGAAGCCGGTAAAATAACGGTTATTCCCCATGGCACCCATTTGGTATCGCAAAAGAATAAACGAGTATTGAAAGAAAAATATGGCTTTACGGGAAAGCGGATTCTTTCCACGTTTGGATTACTCAGCCCGGGCAAAAGTATTGAAACTACATTGGAGGCATTGCCTGCGATTATTAAAAAGAATCCTTCGGTACTGTTTCTTATTATAGGGAAAACACATCCTACCATCATCAAGAATGAAGGAGAGGCATACCGCAACAAGCTCAAAGAAAAAATAACGGAATTGCAATTAACCGACCACGTCCGGTTTGTCAACTTCTACCTCGACCTGCCTGTTCTGCTGGAATATCTGCAAATGACCGACATCTACCTCTTTACCTCTTCCGATCCCAACCAGGCGGTAAGCAGCACATTTGTTTATGCCCTCAGTTGCGGTTGCCCTATTGTTGCAACCCCTATCCCACATGCCCTGGAAGTATTGCAGGATAAAACCGGAATTATTTTCGACTTTCTTGATTCCGGACAGTTGGCCACGGCCGTAAACCGCCTGCTCGCCAATGAAAAATTACGCGCACAAATGGGAATGGCAGGCATGCAAAAAACGGCTTCCACCGCCTGGGAAAATGCGGCGATTGCCTATACCCGTCTTTTCCATAATATAGCGGGAGCGACGGAAATGCTTACTTATTCCCTGCCCGCCGTCAATGCGGAACATATAAAACGCATGAGCCGGCAGTTGGGTATTATCCAGTTCGCAAAAGGAAACCGCCCCGATATCGATACCGGATACACCCTCGACGACAATGCCCGCGCCCTGATTGCTTTATGCAGGGTATATGTGGATAGAAAAGACCCGACGTGCGGGAAATATATCAAACGTTATCTGGAGTTTATCCGTTATTGCATCCAGCCGGATGGTTCTTTGAAGAACTATGTGGATAAATCAGGCACATTTACCCCTCAGAATGAAGAAGTATTATTGGAAGACAGCAACTGGCGTGCCGTGTGGGCGCTGGGATATTTTATCTGTCAGGGCGATCGTTTTCTTTCCCCGTAGACAGAGGAAGCGATAAAAACGCTACGCCTGACTTTCCCGATGATCCGCCGCTTGAAATCCCCCCGGAGCCTTGCCTTTGCGATCAAAGGATTAAGCTATTTTTTACGGGAAAGAGCCTTCTCCCGAGGTCCGGTCGCTTATTGAGTCGTTGGCCGATCAATTGATGGATTTATACCGGACAACAGCCGACAACCACTGGAAATGGTTCGAACGCTATCTCACCTACGACAATGCCGTATTACCCGAAAGCCTGCTATATGCCTACCAGGCTACGGGCAACGAGGATTACAAAAAGACAGCTAAAGAATCATTCGATTTCTTACTCGATAAAATATTCCAGGACCGGCAAATCAAGGTGATCTCCAATCAGGGATGGCTGCAAAAAGAGAAAGTGCTTGGGAGAAGATATGGCGAACAACCCATCGACGTAGCGGGTACCGTAATGGCACTGACTACCTTCTACAATTGTTTCCACCAGGAAGATTACAGGCAGAAACAAACAAATGCCTTCAGCTGGTTTCTTGGAAACAACCACCTTGGTCAAATAGTCTATAATCCGGCAACGGGCGGTTGTTACGACGGTTTGGAAGAAAACAATATCAACCTGAACCAAGGTGCCGAATCGTCGGTATGCTATCTGATGGCCAGGCTTTCGCTGATTGAATAAAGTTACTGTTTCACCCGCTTCTCGATGTATTTAGAGTTTAAGATGCGGAGTATGCCCATGTAATCCATTTTGAACTCTAACAGGTCGGAAGCCTTATAATTCTGTGTGTTCTCTTTCAGATCAATAACAAGCATGTCGGAACTTCCTCCGGCAATCTCAATCTTTTTATCGGCCGGGGTGAGGTGGTTTACATCAATATCCAGCAGTCCCATATCTACAATGGCCCGGTAACTGGTTTTGCCGATCATCCCGGGGTCGAACTCGGTGGTGTGTCCATCCACATTCGTCGTCATTTCACCCATTGGCACCCGCGGTTTTTCAATCAGTTCGATGATTTCTGAATAGAGGGTGAAAATACCGGTTTCCATATTTTCCAGCGGGGCATTATTGAACGGCTCGGTGCCGAGGAACAGGGCTTCACCCACGCGGAAATGGTTGATACCTTTGGGCAGCTGGTTCTGAAAAATCAAAGGAATGGTCACAGTCAATCCCCCCCCCGACACATATTGTATCTGCCGGTTGAACTTGGCTCCGATCAGTTGCTCGTAAAGACTTAATTGTATCAGTTTATCGTGGTTCGGCAATACTCCGTACAGGCAGGAAAGGTTTGCACCGATGCCCACTACTTCAATATTGTCCATTTTGAATATGCCGGCATAAAATTCTATCAGATCTTCGCGCATAATACCTTCACGAAGTTCTCCCAGCTCAACCATAATAATAATTTATGAACCTTTCCCTGTTTCTCCGCTTCGGCCGAGAGCAGTTTGATCGTTTCCAGTTCCGTATTCACACTGATGTCGGCATATTTTACGATACCTTTAACAGCGCGTTTGGCCGGTGGTTTGATATAGACAGTCTCCACCTCCGGATTGATCGCTTTAATCATTTTCAGGTTAGATACCCTTGAGTCGCAAACCTGCCCAATAGGAAGTGCCAGCAGCTCACGAAGATACTCTTTGTTGCCGCAAAGCAACTTGGTGACTACCGACCATTGCATGTTTCTTTCTGCAAACAGTTGATTGAGATAATCGAAATTGGTTTTGAGTTTGTCAGTGTTCAGTGTAATATATGCCATTTTACTTATTTCTTTATATATCTCATTTCAAGATACTTGGTTTTAAATCCGATCTTATTGTAAAGGCGTTGGGCAGGATTATCGGCATCCACATGCAGAGCGATATTTCCATTGGCAGAATCTATTGCCAATTGCAGCAACCTGCGCCCGATGCCATTGCCTCTTAAATTCTTATCTACGGCAATATAAACAAGGATATTTTCCGGAATATATCCTTCCATACCTGTACGGTTTACTACTACGGCTCCCGTTAGTTTTAATTTATCAGAAGAAAGAAGAACAAAACCACCTTCCGGGGATTTCTCTGAAAAGATATGATCTATTGCTTTTTCAATATCAGCTTTAGCGTCTGTATATTGTCCCAGATTTTCATAAAGAAAATCAATAATAACTTGTTTTTCATTTTCCGGTATCCGTTCTATACTGGTAATCAACTTTATTTCCATAAGTATAATGTATATATAAATGAGTACATAACCCGAAAACCATCCGGTTCCCAGACTAAAAAATAATCAATCCCTATAGGGAGATTTTTATTGCTTTGGAAGTAAGCAATACATTGCTATATCATTTTGTAAATGTACGATTATTAATTGGTTAATAGGGTAGGCAAGACGACAAAAAGATAATATGTACACATCCTTTCGGCCAATTCTATTTAACAGGAGTGCATTCCAGCATCCAGATGTAAGCGAAATACCCAAAAACAAGAAACATATCTTCCATACTCGAAATTTTACGCCATTAAAGTAATTCCTCTCTCTTCAGGAAATCCGAAAGATGGAGATGCATAATACCTTCCACATCGCTTCCTCTGTTGAACTCATCCAGACTGACTACATATTTCGGATAATTATCCTGGATAGCCATCAGGTTCCCAAACTCACGTTCCCGGGTTTTTTCATCCGGAATCAGATAAGTCACCTGTATATACACTTTCTTTCCCTGCTTTAAAGCGACAAAATCAATTTCTTGATTATCTTTTTGCCCCACATATATCTCATATTGAAGAAAAGAAAGATGTAGATAAACAGCATTCTCCAACAATTTATGAATATCCCGTTGCAGGTTAAAACCCAAACGGCAATTACGCAACCCCAAATCTTCAAAGAAATATTTATCCCCTATTTCAAATTTCTTCAATCCGTTTACATCTACCCGCCCCACTTTATTGATCAAATAAGCATTTCCTAATGCTTTCAAATAATTGATCACCTGTGTTGTTGAAATATCCACCCGTTGAGATTTAAGATATTTACTGATATTATTGGCCGAGAACAAATTGCCGACATTGTCTGCTGTATAAAGAGCCAGTGTTTCCAGAAAATCAACATTACGGATACCCTCGCGCTTGACTACATCCTTCAATAAAATGGTAGCATAGACATTTCGAAGATATTCGAACGCCAGTTCATCCGTCAATGCTAATTTTGAAAGATAGGGCATCCCTCCGTAAGTAAGATACAGGATCAAGCTCTGATTATTATCCGGTAATTGGTGGAAAACAAGGAATTCCGTATAACTCAGGCTATGTATATGAAATTCTATATAACGTCCGGAAAGGTATGTTGAAAGCTCGCCGGATAACATCCGGGCATTACTGCCCGTACAAAATATATCACAACTTTCCTTCGCCTGCAGACTGCGTAGTACATGTTCAAACCCTTCAATATCCTGTATTTCATCAATAAAAAGATAATTATCTCCCCCTTCTATTATTTTATCTTTCAGGTAAGCAAACAAATCATCCTCATTACGGATCATGCGAAACTCCTCATGTTCCATATTGATATATATGATGTTGGCATCCGCATTTTCCTTACGGATATCTTCCATCAACTGCATCATAATGTAGCTTTTACCCACTCGGCGTTGACCGGTGAGCACTTTAATAATGCCTTTACCAATAAAAGGTTTTATTCGTTTGCTATAAACAGGTCGCTCTATTATCTTCATAATTTTATAAGTTATACTTAATAAACGAAACAAATATAGCACTTTTATCAATCATAACTTATAAACAGTCAGAAATATCACTATATATAAGTTATGTTTGATAACCTAATAATGAT
>JAJPZM010000470.1 GCA_021204335.1 Parabacteroides sp.
ATCAATGAACTGAACGGTGCTGAATACGAAGGTCGTCAGATGGTTGTTAAAGAAGCTACTCCCAGACGTTAATCTGGTTTAGCAGATAAAATATTGAAAGGGATATGGTTGGTAAAACTTCCGTATCCTTTTTTTTGTGTCGATAATTTCTTACGTTTGTGCTAAATTTGAAAAGTAAATGAAAGCTCTATCTTATCTGATATTTATAAATCTATTGATTTTCCAATCTTTGTCAGCCCAAATACCGGACCGTGTGTTTAAATCGGATCACCGGATCGATCCGGATAAAAAAGGCGAATTTTCTGTGGAACTTGATAATATCAGTTTCTTTAAAGACAATGAATATTCGGGTTCGATCATGAAAGGATATACATTGCCCGGTTTGTGGGTCCAGCCTAAAGCGGTGTTTTATCCGCTTGAAAATATTAAACTCGAGGCAGGCGTGCACATGCTCCGTTACTGGGGAGCAAATAAATATCCCAGCCTGGCTTATCAGGATATTTCTTATTGGAAAGGTAATCAGTTTCAACATGGGTTTCATGTTCTTCCCTTTTTCCGCGCACAGATCGCTTTATCGGATCATGTGAATATCGTACTTGGCGATATTTATGGCGGTGCAAACCATAATTTGATCGAACCGTTGTATAATCCTGAATTGAATATGATTGCCGATCCTGAAGCCGGATTGCAGTTATTATATAATTCTCGCCGTTTGGACCTGGACGTGTGGGTAAACTGGGAGAGTTTTATTTTCCGGGAAGATACGCATCAGGAAGCTTTTACGGTAGGATTGTCTGCACGTGTCAAATTTAATGACCCGGACGCTCCTTTCCATTTTTATCTCCCGCTGCAAGGTTTGGCCCAACACAGAGGGGGAGAGATTGATACGATCTATTCTAATTCAGTGCAAACATTGATGAATGGCGCTATTGGTGCAGGCACAGTTTTAAATACCGGCAATCCGGTATTTAAAACTGTCAATCTGGAATTTGACGTGGCCGGATATTATCAGCAGGCGGGAAAATTGTGGCCTTACGGCAGTGGTGCAGGGCTTTATGCGCGGGCTTCAGCCGATATATACGATTTCAGGGTAAAAGCCTCTTATTGGAACAGCGATAAATTTATATCTATGTTAGGCAGTCCTTTTTACGGTGCGGTATCGACGTCACGCGACGGAGTTACTTTCGACGGTCAGAATATGGCTTATCTGGGCCTTGAATATTCCAGGAGTTTTGGAAAAGGCTTTTCTTTGGGTATAGACATGGATATTTACCACCATTTATCCGTTAATATGTTTGACCCGGATATAAATGGGCAGACTGAATCCGGCAGTGCAACCAGTTTTTCCGCCGGTATTTATTTCCGGATCAATCCTTCATTTCTGATTAAGCGTTTTTAGCCGTTGAAGCGTGTCGTCCAATGCCGGAAGTATAGGCAGAATAACCAACCGGTCTGGATCCCATTCCGGATCTTCGGTGATTGACGCATATAATTCTCCTGCATGCATGAGTATCGTTTGCACGTCTGTTATGGCAGTCATGATATAACGTTGCTCGGCGGCGAGTAAAATAAAATGCCCTCCATCGATTTCTAATGGCGGAGTGAATGATTCGGAACAAATCAATACTTCTCCTGAAAGAACAAAAAATAAAGTATTGCCAAATTGTTCGGTGTCGTATATGACTTCACCGGCCTTGGCTTCTTTGCATTCAATCTGATTAAACAAATTCTCCATAAAAATACTACTCGTTTAGTAGGGCTTCATGCTGTCTGCTTGGGAGATATTGAAGCATCCCTTTCGAGTATTCTATCTGATGTTTTCCGTTTTCGTCGGAGTAGATTACATAATATTCGATACCGGGAATGCTTTTAGCCGCTATACGGGCTTTTTCCAGACCCATTGCCATGAATGCCGTAGCATAGGCATCTGCTGTGATGCAATCGTCTGCTACGATTGTTGCGCTTAATATATTTTGTTCAGACGGGTATCCTGTACGCGGATCGATTGTATGCGCGTATTTCTTGCCGTCTTTCACATAAAAATTCCTGTAGTTGCCCGAAGTGGCTACACCACCTTTTTTACAAAGCTGCACGACTTCTCCGACTTCATTCTTTATTCCGGTCGAGTCGTCTTCCGGGTTGTTTATCCCTATGCGCCAGCAATCCCCGTTTTGATTGACGCCTTTCATCGTTACTTCGCCGCCAATTTCTACCATATAATTATTTATGCCTTCGCGTTCGAGCAAACGGGCGATGATATCGCTGGCATAGCCTTTGGCGATAGCCGAATAGTTCAGCATGATGCGGGGATCTTCTTTGACCACTTTACGTCCGTCGAGCTTTACTTTCTTGTAGCCGACAAACTGCTTGATGCTGTCGATCATGTGGGGGGTGACACTGTCCATTTTGCTAAACCCGAAGCCCCAAAGGTTGACCAACGGCGCGCAGGTGATGTCGAAAACGCCTTCCGAATGGTCCGATACTTCCTTGGCCCTGTTGAATACTTCGATAAACCAATCGTCAGCCTCCACCGGTTCGTTCCGGTTGACTTGTGAAATGATCGAGTTCGGATTGAACGGATTTAATGACAGGTTGAACTTTTGAAATTCGCTATCGATCTTTTGAGTCAGTAATTCGGTACCCTCATATTTGATATGATAAATCGTATGAAAAACGGTACCGCTTTCTTCAAAATATTGTTTCTGATTTGTGCAAGCTGTAAAAATAAGTAACCCCAGGCTTATCAGCATGCCGATTTTTTTGTACATCTCTTTTTCTATTTAGATGCGCAAAGATACTAAAATTTATTGTATTTCAAGAAATGTCAGCTATTAAGCATTTTTGTTTTCCATATAAGCGCCTTGCATGGGAGAGGTGCTGTTGTGTTTAAATATGTCGAGAATGCCATACGAAGGTTGCGATGCAGGCCTGGTCCACCGGTCGTGGCGCGCGGAAAGAATCTTGTCTATTTCTTCCGGTGTTTGGCTGATGCCGTTTGTGCCGGTTATTTCCAGTTTGCGTGCCGGGATATCGATATGGATTAAATCATTGTCCTCGACCAGGGCGATCGGGCCTCCTTCGTAAGCTTCGGGTGAAACATGGCCGATTGCCGGGCCTCGGGTGGCTCCGGAGAAACGCCCGTTGGTGATCAATGCGATACTTTCAGCCAATTCCGGGTCGGAAGCTATGGCTTCGGTGGTGTAAAACATTTCGGGCATGCCGCTGCCTTTGGGGCCTTCGTAGCGTATGAACACGGCATCTCCCGGCTGGATGTCTTTTTGCAGCACCGCTTGCAGCGCTTCTTCTTCGCTGTTGAATACGCGGGCTTTCAGTGTTGCCTGCATCAGGTTGGGGGAGATGGCGGCATGTTTGAGAACGGCTCCTTCCGGCGCCAGGTTTTCTTTCAGTATGGCGATAGCTCCCTGTTTACGGATCGGATGGTGGTAGGGTTTGATGATGTCGTTTACCGTTACTCCGCGCGCAGGCAGATGTTTCCGGCATTCTTCATAAAATCCGTTTTGCCGCAGGTCTTCCAGATTCTCACCCAGTGTTTTGCCGGTTACAGTTTTTACGTCCAGGTCGAGAACGTCTTTCAATTCTTCCATGATGGCGGGAACTCCGCCGGCATACCAGAAATATTCGCCCGGCCAGAATCCGCTCGGGCGGATATTCAGTAAAAAAGGAATCTGCCTGTGGATTTCGTCGAATAATTCCGGCGGGAGCTGGATGCCGAGTTCATGGGCTATTGCCAGCAGATGCAGCAGACTGTTGCTCGAGCCGGCAATGGCGGCATGTATCATGACAGCATTCCTGAAAGCATCCATTGTCAGAATTTCGGAAGGAAGTAATTCTTCCTTTCCCAATTCGACAGCCCGCTCTCCGGCAATGCGGGATATATCTTTTAAATAAGGTATATGGGTCGGGATCAGGGCCGAGCCGGGCAATGAGATGCCCAATGCTTCCGCCATTACTTGCATGGTCGAGGCAGTCCCCATGAACGAACAGGCGCCGCAAGCAGGGCAGGCGTCTTTTTTATAGGCAAGAAACTGTTCTTCGCTGATTTCTTTCCGCTCATATTGGGCGTTGTATGTGCCGATCTGTTCCAGTGTCAACAAATTAGGCCCGGCTTTCATAATGCCTCCCGGAACTAACAGGGCAGGCATGTTGAGGCGGCCAATCGCCATCAGGTGTGCCGGCACTGACTTGTCGCAACTGGTAATGAATACTCCGGCATCGAAAGGAGTTGCCTTGACATGTATCTCCATCATGGCAGCCATGATGTCGCGCGAAACGAGCGAGTAGTTCATACCGTCGTGTCCTTGCGCTTCGCCGTCGCAAATGTCGGTTACGTAATAATTGGCAGCCCGCCCTCCGGCATTGCCGATGCCTTTGCCGGCTTCTTCTACCAGTTGGTTCAGATGGGCGCTGCCCGGATGGCTGTGCCCGTAGCTGTTTTCAACGATGATCTGGGGTTTGCCGAGGTCGTCGATGCTCCAGCCGCTGCCGAGCCTGAGCGAATCGATTTCGGGGGCAAGTTTACGTAACTCCTGACTTTTCATAATGTTGTCTGTTAGCTGAAAAACAAATGTTCGATTAATATTTTTGTTCCGATGCCGATAAGTATCACTCCGCCGATCAGGTCTAACTTTAAATCGACCTTGCGTCCGAAACGGCTTCCGAAATAAACGCCCGATACCGACATCACGAAAGTGATAATTCCGATCAGTGCCGCTTCGATAACAATTTCCGATTTAAGAATTGCTAGCGATATGCCGATTGCCAGAGCATCGATGCTCGTAGCAATGGCCAGTCCGAACAATGTTTTATTGCAAAGCGGATTTGTTTTACATTCCTCATCTTCCTGCCGTGTGCTGTCGTAAATCATTTTACCTCCCAGGTAAAGCAACAAGACGAATGCGATCCAGTGGTCGAACGCCGTAATGTATTTCTGGAAACCGACTCCTGCCAGATAGCCCAGAACAGTCATTGCAGCTTGTGTGATACCCATAAACGAGCCTATCTTCACCATATTGCAAACGGTACAGTTCCTGATTACCGCACCGCCGGTTACAGACACGGCTAAACTGTCCATCGACAATCCGATGGCCAGTAACACGATTTCTATAATTGACATAAATTATAATGTTTCCATTTGGCTAAACGCTTCCATATTTATATTTCCGCTTCTATCTTATAATGATTTCTGTTAGGTGCATTTCGTGAAATAAGTTCGCCGATAAATCCTGCCAGGAACATTTGTGTACCCAGGATCATGGCTGTTAGTGATATATAGAAATAGGGCGAGTTAGTCACCAGCGGCCGTAAATCGCCGGAGAAGATGGAGATCAGTTTCATCGTCAATACAAAAACAAGGGCTATGAAACCGATAAAGAACATCACGCTTCCCCATAAGCCGAAGAAATGCATCGGCTTTTTACCGAATTTGGAAGTAAACCATAAGGATATCAAATCCAGATAACCGTTGACAAACCGGTTGAGCCCGAATTTCGTCGTTCCGTATTTACGCGCCTGGTGTTGTACTACTTTTTCACCTATCCTATTGAATCCGGCGATTTTAGCCAGATAAGGAATATAGCGGTGCATGTCGTTATACACCTCGATATTCTTGATTACGATGTTTTTATAGGCTTTTAATCCGCAATTGAAGTCGTGCAGGTTTGTGATACCAGAAAACTTGCGGGCCGTCGCGTTAAACAGTTTCGTCGGGATTGTTTTCGATAACGGGTCGTACCGTTTCTTTTTCCAACCGGAAACGAGATCGTATCCGTCTTCCGTAATCATACGGTAGAGTTCGGGTATTTCGTCGGGACTGTCCTGCAGGTCGGCATCCATTGTAATTATTACATCTCCCTGCGCCCGCTGGAAGCCGCAGTGCAATCCGGGGGATTTGCCGTAATTGCGGCGGAATTTAATTGCTCTGACACAAGGGTTCTTTTGTTGTAAACTTTCGATCACCTCCCAGGAATTGTCGGTGCTGCCGTCGTTTACAAATATGATTTCGTAAGTAAAGTTATGTTCTTTCATCACCCGCTCTATCCATGCTTCCAGTTCGGGAAGCGACTCGGCTTCGTTGTATAACGGGATAACTAATGATATGTCCATTCTGTATATTGTTTCTCCTTATTGTTCTTGTGTGATTGCGCTGGTTTCGTTATTTCTGCATAAAATAGCTGCTACCGGTATTGATAATATGATGCCATAGAATATATTGTTGAATATACCCTGAATAGCCATGTGTATAGGCGTGAAGTTTGTTTGTCCGATGGTTTCCATCACTTCGGTGCTTACCTGCGAATCTTTGAGTACATCGATCATCTGGTTCACCGAGTTGGCGAGAAAGTCGGGCGGAGCGATAAACTGGAAAAATACGAAGTGCTCCAGCGCTACGATCAATGCCGCAAAAAAGTAGAGCATCGTGCCGAAGCGCCATGCATGAAAGAAGCTGATCTTTCCTCCGATGTCCTGTTTATATCGTTTCGTAAGGAAGTAGGCGACAAACGGGACTGTCAGTGTCAATACTATATATATAATGTTGAGCGAAGGAATTTTATTGCTGAAAATAAAGAACAGATATTTGATCACCCAGAAAATCCCCATGGCTAACCCGTAAGTCATTGCGCTTTTTAAAAGTAGACCTTTATCTTCTTCCATTATATTG